>CAKUFB010000026.1 GCA_934647145.1 uncultured Clostridia bacterium | reverse complement strand
GCGCTCGATCCCAACAGCCGCGCCCAGGTGGACTACGACTTCCTCAACGCGCTGGAAATCGGCATGCCCCCCACGGGTGGCCTGGGCTTCGGCGTGGATCGCCTGGTGATGCTTTTGACCGACTCGGCCAGCATCCGCGACGTGCTGCTGTTCCCGACGATGAAGGAGGTCGGCGGCGCAAGACCCGCCGAAAAGGCCGAGGAGAAGCCCGCCGAGGCGCCCGCCGCCCCTGCCGAGCCCGAAAAGATCGACTTCTCCCACGTCGAGATCGAGCCGCTGTTTAAGGATTATGTGGATTTTGACACCTTCGCCAAGAGCGATTACCGCGCCGTGAAGGTCAAGGCCTGCGAGGCGGTGAAGAAGTCCAAGAAGCTCCTGAGGTTCGTTCTGGACGACGGAAGCGGCACGGATCGCGTCATTTTGAGCGGCATCCACGACTATTACGAGCCGGAAGAGCTGGTGGGCAAAACCTGCATCGCCATCACCAACCTGCCGCCCAGAAAGATGATGGGCATCGACTCCGAGGGCATGCTGATCTCCGCCGTGCATCACGAAAACGGCGAGGAAAAGCTGCACCTGCTGATGGTCGATCCCCACATCCCTGCCGGCGCGAAGCTGTACTGATCGCCCGCTGCACTGCCGGCGGCGCAAGACCCGCCGAAAAGGCTGAGGAGAAGCCCGCCGAGGCGCCCGGGGAAGATGTGCTGGTGAAAGTAGAATAATGCCGCGGAAACCGGTACTATACCACGCACTTTGCGCTTGATATGTCCAGCGTTAAAAAGACCGCTTCTGAAGAGAACGCCCAAGTTAGCGGCGCGGACGAAATACTGAAGTACAAGCAACTGCTGGATAGCGGAGTAATCACGCAGGAAGAGTTTGATAGTGTAAAGAAGCGCATTCTGGAAGGTAAATAACCGTATGTCCCGACCGCCTGATGCGCGGCCGGGATTGTTTATTGACATTTCTATATGTGCGTGATATAATCACGGGTGAAGTCCATGACTTCCCAAAGGGAAGGAAAACGATGGCGCTTGGCTTTTACCCTCCTTTACCAAGGAGGTGATCATGATGACCGACTTTCAGATGTTGTCGCTCGTCATCATGATCTTTATGCTTGTTTTCGCAGCGATGAGCTACGGCAAGAAAGATAAGTAAACCAAAGCCGCCATCCAGCGCAATCGGATAGCGGCTCGTACCCAATAGAGGGGAGAAGCCCTACCAAAAGCGTCATCCCTTCCTGAGGACATTATAGCACCGGAGAAAACCACTGTCAACCGGGCAGGAGAAATTTTCTTCAGTGTAAGCATACATCCCGCCCGCAATGCTGCGGGCGGGCGTGTTTTTGGGGGTCAGCGGAGCCTGAGCAGGCAGAGCTCGTCGTCCGCCTCGAGCGGCACGCGCACGGTGTAGCCGCCCTCGCGCGGGGTGATTTCGCAGGCGCACGGGCGCTCCTCGTCGGGCGCGCGGTCGGTGCGCAGGCGCACGTCGGGGCAGCGCTCGCCCGTCCAGAGCACCTCGACAAACGCGCCGGGCAGGTGCTTTTCGTTCGCGCAGGCGACCAGCGCGCCCTCGGCGAGGTCAAAGCGCTTGGCGAGCAGGCCGCCGGAAACCGCGCCCAGACCCACGTCGTCCCGGAACGTGCCCTGCCCGTAGGCCGCCAGCCAGGCCGAACGCAGCGTGGTAATGCGCTGAAGCCGCGCGTACTGCTCGGGGTCGCGGCGGAAGGTGTTGTCCATCTCCAGGTCGTACACCCACAGGTACGAGCCCACCACGAAGGCGCGCAGCAGCAGGAAGGTGGACAGGCGCGCGACGTGCTCCGCCCGCATGCCGCTGTTCCTGCGGGGGTTCATCATGTCCACGAGGATCTGATCCGGGAAGGTGTACTTGTAGATCTCGGGCGACGCGCCGCTGAACTGGGAGAACATCGTGGTGATGAGCTGGCCGGACGCGCCCCAGCCGTACAGGTCGCTCACGCCCTCGTAAATCAGCCCCATGCCGCCCTCGTCGTAGCCCTCGCGCATCTGGGCAAGCATCCTGCGATAGCCGATGTTCCACATGGCGGGGTTGCCCGCGTGCTCGGTGTGCTCGGGATGGTAGCACAGCTGTCCGCTGCCCATCGCCAGCTGGTCGAGGTACATGCTGTCCGCGCCGATGTTGTGGGTCAGGTAATCGACCACGCCCACGAACTCGTCGCGCCAGACGGTCGACTGGTTGCACAGGCAGGCGAACTCCAGGTCGCCCGCGCCGTATCGCTCGATCTGCAGCGAGCCGTCCTGGTGCATGAGCGCGGAGGAACGGATCAGCCCGGCGCGGTCGGGATACTTGGTGTTGCACAGGCGGGAGTTGATGTAGAAGGCCAGATGCCCGCCCATCTCGCGCACCTTATGCACCGCCTCGCGCAGCTCCTCCTCGGTGCCCAGGTCGGGATCGGGGCGGTACTGCGGGAAGCCGTGGTCGAAGCCGTCGAAGTTCCAGCCGGAGATCAGCAGGTGGTTCATGCCCATCTCGCGGGCCTGCTCAAGCAGCGCCGGGATGTCCTTAAAGCGGTGCACGATGCCGCCGCCCTGATACTTGAAATCGTAATGCGCGACCAGGCCAGGGCTCTTCTCGAACCACTCGGGGCGGTGCCTGCGCGGGGTTTCGTCGTGCAGGGAATTGCGCCAGGCGCGGTACTCGTCCGCGCCCCAGTGCCAGTCGCCCTCGTGAAGCGCCACAAGGCAGGTCTCGCTGCGCCACTCTTCGCCCTTTTTCAGGCAGGGATAGTGCGTGATGGCCAGGGTCAGGCCGGGCGATTCCTCGCCGAAGGTCTCCACGCGCAGCGCCTTGAGCAGCATCTGCTCGTTTCGGCAGGTCAGGTAAAGGCCGCAGTTTTCGCCGCGGTCGAACAGATCCATCCACAGCATCGAGGCCGGGCCGGAATAGGTACATTCCAGCACGTGGCTGCCGCGCGCGTCCTTCACGCCGCAGGGGCCGTTGAGGCTGTAGCCGTAGCGGTACTCCTGCCACTTCCAAAAGAGCGTGCGGGGCGTTTCGGAGATGCGGCGCACTGGGTTTTTGACCAGTATGCCCGAGTGATGGGGGAAGGCCAGCTCGTCGTCCTCCCAGGTGTCGCCCAGGAACACGCCGTTTATGCAGGGGAAAATGACCTTCTGCAGCTCCTCCTGAAGCCCGCTCCTGACCGAAATGCGCCACTGCGCGCGGCAGTCGCCTTCCATCAGCAGCACCTCGACCGAAACCTGCGCGTCCCGGCGCTCGCTTCCCTCGATGACCGCCGGGTAGTCGATATGCACCGACGCGCTCTTTTCGGCCTGCTCCACGCGGACGACGGGGGCGAGCGAGGCGTCCTCGAAGATCTCCGCGTAGCGCGCCGGGCGCAGGAGGCGCTTCTGGCCGCCTTCTCCCGGCAGCTCGAGCAGGAAGGGCGACCAGGCCCTGGGGTGACAGTTGCTCTTGACGACGTTGTCCGCCGTGCGCTCGCTGACCAGCTCGAGCAGCTCGCCGCTGCGCGCGTCGACGGCGACGGAGATCAGTCCGTTGGTGGCGTGAAGTCTGGATTCGTACATGGTGTGTTCCCCTTTCTTTCCTGCCGCGAGCAGGCGTCAGTTTTCTTCCTCGATGGGCTCCGGGCAGTCGCTGTTGGCCTGGCGGTATTCGATGGGCGTCATGCCATACTGCCGCTTGAACTTGCGCATGAAGTTGGTCTTGTCGACGTAGCCGCAGGCCTGAAGGATGCCGCTGATGCGCAGCGAGGTGCCCCGCAGCAGCTGGCAGGCCCGCTGCATGCGCAGCGCGTCGATGTACTGATAGGGCGTGACGCCCACCTGCACCTTGAAGCACTTGGACAGGTAGCCCGAGGACACGTTCAGCGCCCCGGCCAGCGTCTCCATGGTCAGGCCCTGGTCGGCCAGGTGATCCTGGATATACTCCAGGCAGCGCGTGACCAGCTCGGAGCGCAGTCCCTCCTGCGGGCCGCCGTTCAGCGCCTCCAGCTCGCCCAGCCTGTCGATCGTCGCGTCGCGCAGCTGATCCATGGTGTCGAAGTCCGTCTCGCCGCTCAGGCGGCTGTTCCTCAGCTCGCCGTGCTGCAGTCGGATCTGCTGATCGATCGAGGAGCACAGCAGCAGCTGATAATGCCTGGCCTCGGCCGGGGAAAGGTTCTGCTCGCGAATCAGCTGCGCGTACTGCTCGACCGCCTCGATGCACTCGGCATAGCTTTCGCCGCGCAGGCAGCGCAGAACCTGCATCTCCAGCCGGGTGAGCTGCTTGCGGGTTTCCTCGGCGGCGGGCTGCTGCGCCCCGAACTGCGCGGCAAAGAAGATCTGGCCGTAGCCGTGCAGGAAGCGCTGCTCGGCCGCCCCGGCGGCGCTTCGGCAGTGCTCGCTGATCCCCTCCAGGCCGGAAAAGACCTGAGACACGCCGATCGTCAGCGTGAAGCGGAAGTTCTCCTCCGCGACCTGCTGCACCTGCAGCAGCGCCTCGCACACGCGCGCATCCTCCTCGACATGGCCGCTGAGCACGGCGAGGACGCAGTGCTCCCGCCCGCTCTCGCAGCCGATGCTGCTCATGCCCTGCGTGCGGACGTTCTCGCGCAGGATCTTGAGCAGGCTGTAGCGGGTCAGCGCGCGCATCGTGCCGTCCATCCGCGCCTCCAGCTGCTCGGAGCGGTCGATGCTGATCTCCACCATGCGCAGGGCGCGCTCGTCGAAGGAAATGCCCGCCTCCCGCACCAGCGCGAGGAAGGTCTCCTTCTGATCCATGCAGCCCAGGCACATGGACTGCAGGATGTGCTGCCGGAGACCGGCGTTGCGGGAATGCAGCTGAGAGAGCAGGTCGGTATTCTTGCGGGACAGGCCGGTCATCGCCCACTCGATCTGGTCGAAGTCGCTCAGGTTGGACGGGCCGTCGTCCAGCTTCCGGGCAATGGCGCGCAGGCGCTTGACCGGGCGGAACAGCAGAAAGCTCAGCCCCAGCGACGCGCCGATGGCCACCAGCACGCCCGCGCCCAGGATCATCAGCACGCGGAAGAGGCGATCCTCCATGGCCTCGCTGACCACGTCCTGCGAAAGGGCGATGGCGAAGCGATAGCCCTTGCGGCTCGGCCCCTCGAGGAAGAAGCAGGGCGTGTCCCCCAGCAGGCCGGTTTCCTTCCCGCTCATCTGTTCGATCAGGGATTCCTCGCCCGGCTCCGCGCCGTCGCTGCGGAACAGCATGCGGCCCTTTTCGTCCTCGACCAGCAGCGTCGCGCCGCGGGGCAGGCTCACGCCGGTCATCATCTCGCCGAAGCGCTCGTAGGAGATCAGGAACATCATCATGCCGCGCCCGCTCATGCGTCCCGCGCCCATCGGCGCCAGGTAGGTCAGGTACCGGCTGCGCTGAATGCGCTGGATGGTCAGCCACTCCGGCCCGCGCAGCCGGGACTCGGCCAGGGCGCGCATGTCCGCGTAGATGTCGGCGCAGTCCCACTGCTCGTAGCGGTAAAAGCGGGTGAAAAAGGCCGTCGCCTCGACGTTGCCCGCCGAGCTGTAGACGATGGGCTCGCCCGAAAAGTACTTCCGGCCGTACACCAGCGCGATGGCGTCGCACAGGTCGCTGTAAATGACCGTGCGGTTGAGCTCGTCGAGCGCCTTGAGCGAGGCGTACCCGTCCGAGGCCAGCCGGTAAGGGCTCATGTCCGCTTCCTTCTTCAGCTGCCGGGCGTACTCGTCCATGCTCCTGCGCCAGCCGTCGAACCGCTCGCCCACCGCCTCGAGCGCGCGATCCGCGCTGTCGAGGATCTCCTCCCTGACCAGGGAGCGGATATTCTGGATCACGGGCAGGCCGACGCAGGCGATCAGTATGCCTGTCAGCAGCAGATAGCTGAAGAGGATTTTCAGAAACCATCCGATTTTGTGGCCGGACATGGAAGCCTCCTTATACGCGGGAAGGCACGGATGGGCGCGTGCGTCCATCCGTGCGCAATCATGTCAGTCAGGTCAGTCGGTTACAGGGCGTTGTAGCGGTCCAGCGCGGCCTGAACCAGATCGGTATAGCCGGCCAGATCCATCTTATTGATCTGCTCGACATACTTGTCCCAGTTGTCCATGGACTCGGCGCCGCTGATAAAGCGGGAGGTCATGTCCTTGACGTAGGTGTCGATCTCCAGCTTGTACTCGGCCAGCAGCTCGGCCTCCTCGGTGGTGTAGGTGAAGCTGCCGGGCCAGAGGGTCTCGGGGCCGTAGGCGAGCAGCTTCTGCGCCGCCTCGACGGTGGTCGCGTTGATCAGCTGAGAGCCGAAGTACTCGTCGTTGGCCACGGAGGGGTTGCCGCCGCCGCTCCAGCAGATGTAGGTGCCCAGCGCTTCCTCCATGCCCATGCCGTCGGGGTTGGCCTTCACGTAGTCGGTGAATACGGCCTTGCCGTTCTCATCGGTTTCCCAGGTCTCGCCCTCGATGCCCATGAAGAACAGGCGGATGCCCTCGTCGCTGTAGAAGTAATCGAAGTACTGCACGGCCGCGGCGGGGTTCTGGCACTTGTTGGTAATGAAGGTGTTGCCGCCGCCCACGGACAGGGTCTGGCCGGCCCAGTGCTTCTCGTCGCCCGCGTTCAGGGTCAGCGGCTCGATGCCGACGTAGTCGTCGGCGTAGGTGCTCAGGTAGGTGGTGTTGTGCGCGGTGACGAACAGCAGGCGATTCTGCTCAGCCTTGGCGGTCAGCTCGGGAATCAGGCCGGTGAAGACCTCCTGATCGATCAGGCCTTCCTGATACAGACCGGAGAGGTAGGCGATCATGTCGCGATAACCGTCGGAGGTGGGAATGAAGCGCAGCTCGCCGCTCTCGGGATCGATGTCCCAGTTCAGGCTGCCGCCGCCGCGGGTGCCCAGGCCGAAGGTGCCGTAGAGCGCCTTGGTGATCTGGCCGTAGCCGTCCGCCGCCCAGGCGATCTCGTCCGCCGCGCCGTTGCCGTTGTAGTCGTAGGCCTTGAAGGCGCGCAGCACGTCGGTCAGCTCGTCCAGCGTGGTGGGAGCCTGCTTGCCGATGGCCTCAAGCGCCTTGGCGTTGATGAAGAGCTTGGGGCTGCAGGTGGAGGGAGACGCGGTGACCAGGTAGGGGAAGCCGTAGATGTGGCCGTCGGACATGGTGATGGCCTTGCGGATCTCGGGCTTTTCCTCGAGCATGGCGTAGAAGTTGGGGGCGTACTCCTCCAGGTAGGGGTCGATGGCGACCAGCTGGCCCTCCTCGGCGTAGCTGATCACGTTGTCGTTGGACAGGCCGGTCTTGAAGATGATCTCGGGCAGGTTGTTCGAGGCGAACAGCAGGCCCAGCTTCTCGCTGGACTGGCCGGAGGGCGCGGCCTCAAACTTCATCGTAATGCCGGTGAGCTCCTCCATCACGCGCCAGAGGGCCAGGTCGTTGAAGTCGCCCTTGGTGTACGGGCCGGCGGTGGCGAACGCGGTCATCGTGATCGGCTCGTCCACGCAGGGGTAGGTCGCGGCCATGCCCGTCGAGCACAGCAGCATGAGCGCCAGCAGCAGGGAAAACAGTTTCTTCATCAGGGAATACCTCCTTAATATTTACTGCCGACCTCCGTCGGCTTGAGGGTCGAGCGGAAAATCAGCCCTTGACGGCGCCCACCATAACGCCCTTTTCAAAGAACCTCTGCAGGAAGGGGTAGAGAACCATCATCGGCAGGGTGGATACGATGATCAGCGCGTACTTGATGGTCTCGGCCATCATGACCCGGCTGCCCATGGTGTCCAGATCGCCCAGCATGTCCTGGGAGGCGGTGTTCTGGATCAGGATCGAGCGCAGCACCAGCTGCAGCGGATAGCGCTTGCTTTCGGTCAGGTAGATCAGGGCGTTGAAGAAGGCGTTCCAGTGCGCCACGCCGTAGAACAGCACCATGACGGCCAGGATCTGCTTGGACAGCGGCAGCACGATCTGAATCAGCAGGCGCGTGTTGCTGCACCCGTCCACCTGCGCGGCCTCCTGAAGCTCGGACGGGATGGAGTTGATAAAGAAGGTGCGCATGATGATCGTGTTGTACACGCTCACCGCGCCGGGCAGGATCATCGCCCAGACCGTGTTGATCATGCCCAGGCTGTTCATCATCAGGTAGGTGGGGATAATGCCGCCGCTGAAGAACATGGTGAACATCAGCACGCCCATGAAGAACCCCCGGCCCACCCAGTCCTTTCTTGAAAGCGGGTACGCGGCCAGTATGGTCATCACCAGGTTGATCGCCGTGCCGGTCACGGTGTAAAACAGCGTGTTTCGATAGCCGGTCATGATCATCGGGTCGCGGAAGACCATCCGGTAGCCCTCCAGCGTGAATTTCCTGGGCATCAGGATCACCTGCCCGCCCAGCACCTTGGCCGGGTCGCTCACCGAGGCGATAATCACGAACCACAGCGGATAGATGATCATGATCAGTACGACGGCGATCAGCAGGCCGTTGATCACGTTAAAGATCTTGTCGCCCCGGGACTGCCTCGAAAAACTGTTCAGCTTGCTTTTCATCGCAATGTCCCTCCTTACCACAGGCTGGTCTCGCTGATGCGGCGCGAGATCGTGTTGACCAGCACCAGCAGCACCAGGTTGACCACCGAGTTAAACAGTCCGACCGCCGAGGCGTAGCTGTAGTCCTGATCGATCAGGCCGCGCTGATAGACATAGGTGGAAATGATCTCCGCGGAGGAACGGTTCAGGTCGTTCATCAGCAGGTAGACCTTCTCAAAGCCCACGCTCATCAGGCTGCCGCAGTTCATGATCAGCAGGACGACCGCCGTGGGCAGAATGCCCGGCAGGTTGATGTGTACCAGCCGCTGCAGGCGGGACGCGCCGTCGATCGTGGCCGCCTCGTGCAGCATCGGGTCGATGGCGGTCAGCGCCGCCAGGTAGATGATCGAGTTCCAGCCGACGTTCTGCCACACGCCGCTGATCACGTAGATGGTCTTGAAGTACTCCGGCTTGCCCAGGAAGTAGACCGCCTCGCCGCCGCACTTCTCAATCAGGCGGTTGATGATGCCCGAGGAGGGCGAGAGGAACAGCGTGATGATCGAGCACATGACCACCATCGAGATGAAGTGGGGCGCGTAGGTGACGGTCTGCACGACCTTCTTGAGCCGCTCGCTGCGCAGCTCGTTCACCATCAGCGCCAGCAGGATGGGCGCGGGAAAGCCGACCGCCAGCGAATACAGGCTCAGGCTCAGCGTGTTGGCCAGCAGCTGCGTGAACTGATAGCTGCCGAAGAAGCGCTTAAAGTAGTACAGTCCTCTCCACGAGCTTCCCCAGATGCCCTTGACGGCCGAGAACTTCTTGAACGCGATCTGCACGCCGTACATGGGCAGGTAGTGGAAGATGATGAAGAAAACCAGCACCGGGAGAAACATCAGATACAGCTCCCAGTTTCGGGTCACGCGACGCAGCCGCCGGTTGAAGGTGGGGTTGCCTGAGCGGGTCATGCCGTTCACTCCTTTTTGAGTCCGGGTTGAGGTTTATTCCGTAACTTAATCATAACTCTGCGCGGAGGATATGTAAAGTTGCATTTTTGGAAAAACGGTTGCGATTCCTGTGATTTTGGCGCTTTTCGCCGTGATTCAGCTCCGTTTTTGCACATTTCGCGGGGTTTAGCGCGAATTGCAACAATGTGTTCAGGATTTGCCGCTGTAAAACCTCGCGCGCTGTAGTATAATGAACGTGTAATACGGACGGCTCGTCGAGGCGGCCGTCCGTCCTGCCGAAAGGAGATTTTTCGCTATGCGATGCACGATTGAACGACAGGGAAACGCCTTTATGATCCGCGCCGGAGAGCAGCTTTTGCCGCCCTACGCCTACATGACCTATCAGCCCGCCAAGGGGCGCTACGCCGACTTCCGCGAGGCCGGGGTGCGGTTTGTCTCCGTGGCAGTGTATGCGGGCGACCGGGGGATTAACCCCAGCAGCGGCATACGCCCCTTCCGCCCCGGGTTCATGGCCGCGCCGGGGAAGTACGACTTTTCCTGTGTGGACGAGGACTTCCGCCGGGCCACCTGCGGCAAGGCGCCGGGCGAGGCGTTCATACTGCCCCGGCTGATGCTGGAGATGCCCGTGTGGTGGGAGGCGCGGCATCCCAACGCCCTGTGCCGGGACGCGGCGGGCACGCCCGCGCACTGCTCGTTCTCCTCTCCGGAGTGGTTTGCGGCGGCGGTGGAGGCGATGGAGCAGTTTCAGCGGTGGCTGGAGGAAAGCGGCTGGAACGAGTACATCGTCGGCTGGCACCTGGCCGGCGGCTCGACCGAGGAGTACATCCGCCCCCACATGCGGCCCGGGCAGTACCTCGACTACTCCGAGTGCAGCCGAATCGCCTGGCAGGAGTGGCTGCGCGAAAGGTACGGCACGGTTGAGGCGCTGAGCGCGGCCTGGGGACGCGAAATCGCGCGGTTTGAGGACGCGAAGCTGCCCTCGCCCGCCGAGCGCGCCTACCCGATGCGCGGCGACCTGCGCGACCCGGACGCCGAGCGCAGCGTGATCGACTTCTATGACTTCTACGGCGAGGAAATCGCCCGGTTCATCCGCAGACTGGCCGGCGAGGCCAAGCGCATCACCCGCGGCGAGAAGCTGGTGGGCGTATTCTATGGAAACGTCAGCATCTGCACGACCGAAATCAGCCACAACGCGATGGATCTGCTGCTCGCCTGCCCGGACGTGGACTTCTTCGCCAGCCCGTTCTGCTACACCGACAGCCGCGGCGACGCGTTCGAGTGGCCCTTCCAGGCGACGCTCGAGTCGGCCAGCCTGCACGGCAAGCCCTGGTTCGTCGAGGCGGACGTGCGCACAATGCTCTCCGAGCCGATCAGCCGCTGCATGCCGCGCGCCAATCCCGAGGTCAACGCCGCCTACGACGGGCCGGTGTGGCTGGGCCCGGACACGCTGGAGGGCTCGCTGAGCGACATGCTGCGCGCGCTGATGCGGGTCATGACCCACGCGGCGGCGCTGTGGTGGTTCGACATGTGGGGCGGCTGGTACGACCACGCGGCGCTGATGGACTTCCAGAGGTGGGCGTACGCCTTTTATGAAAGGCACGCGCGGGCGGGCGGACTCGCCCCGCGGGCGCAGCTGGCCGTGTTTCTGGATGAGAAGGCGCTCAACGCCTTCCACACGGACGGCAGGATGTGCATGAGCGTGTGCTACAATCAGTTCGTCGAGCTGGGCTGGGTGGGCGCGCCCTACGACGCGTACCTGCTGAGCGACCTTGCGCGGGTTGACCCCACTCGCTACCGCGCCGCGCTGCTGCTCTCCCCCGGATACTGGACGCAGGAGCTGGGGCAGGCGCTCAAGCGCTGGAAAAAGGACGGCCGCACGGTGCTGTTTACCGGCTATCCGTTCTGCCTTTCGGGCGATTTGGGCGCGGGAACGGGAATCGCCTGCGCGCCGGGCGACGAGGTCATGCCGCTGAAGGCGCTCTATAAGGGGAAGGAATACCCGTCCGCGTCCTGCTTCGGGCCGGCGGTCACGCTCCGTCCCGCCGCGCGCGACGCGGTGCTCGCGAGGAATGAGGCGGGCGCGCCCATGGCCGTGCTGCACCGGGAGGACGACTGGCAGACCCTCTGGAGCCTCGCGCCCGAGCTGCCCGCCGAGCTGGTGCGGGAGGTTCTGCTGCTCAGCGGCGCGCACATCTACACTTACGATCACGACGGAATCAACGCGGGCGGCGACTTCGTCTGCCTGCACGCCTGCAGCGACGGCGTGAAGCGCGTGTGGTTCCCGGCGCTTGCCCGCGCCTTTGACGAGCGCACCGGCGAGCGCATCCCCGGCACCGAGCTATGGTGCGAGCTGCGCATGAAGAAGGGCGAAAGCCGCCTGCTCCGGCTGGAAACGGCCACGCCTGCGCCCGCGTGTGTTTCAAAAAGGGAAAACGGGGAAAATGGCTAATAGCGCTACTGAGGGGAGGAGAACAAGCAACAGAAGATACGATCTGATGGATTCAGGCGGGAGTGACTGAGGAAGCACCTTCCCGAACTGGCAGAGAGGCAGCCTGATCGAGGCGCTCTTTTGCGAGCTGTCGCCCGACTCAGACCTGCAGAAAAGCTCCATAGACAGCGCCTGCGTGACGGCACACAAAGCCGGCGCAGGCGCAAAAAAGAGACCTTCGGCGAGTGAAAACCAGTTTGTGCTTCGATGAAGCGGCGTGCTGCGTCTGATGTTTAATCGTTTCGGGGCAGTTCGCCCTGATACATTTGAAACATTTGCCTGGTAATTTCCTGGGCCGCATGATGAAGCCTGCCTGAATAATGGGTTCTCTTTTCCTCCGACAACGAACAAGTCAGGCCCGAAAAAGAAAGAGCCGCAATAATCTCATCGGACGGGCCGCGAACCGGCACCGCAACGCAACACGTGTTCTGCAGGGATTCTCCGATATCCGTGGCGTAGCCTAACCGACGGATTTCCTGGAGATTGTCCGTCAACACCCCGAGGTCTATAATTGTTTTGTCCGTGTAGGAATGGAATTTAATAATTCCTGTCAGCTTTTGAAGTAATTCCGGAGCCATCTCGGAAATCAAAATTTTGCCGCATGCGGTGGCGTATAGCGGCAATGCACTGCCAACCTGAACCACATAGTCCGCAAAGCGGGAAGTCCTGGTTTGCTGCAGCAGTACGCCCGTTTCGTTCTGACGGACGCATAGATTCAGCACCTCGCCCTCCTGATCCGTGAGCCGGCGCATCACACAATAGGCGATATCCTTCAGCAGCAGGTAAAATTTATCCATGCGGTAAAATGAGCACAGACGATAGCCTGCCGCGTATTTTTCCTCCTGATTCTGATAAGCCCATCCTGCCTCCGACATGGTTTTCAAAATTCGGAAAGCAGTAACGGTATTCAATTCCGTTTGACGGGCAATCTCATTCACGCCTAAAGGTTGTTCCGCTTTTTCAAGCGTGTCGATAATCCTGAACATTTTGTCAATCACTTTAATTCTATAATCGCCCGTGGTTGCCATAACGGGAATCACCGCTCCTTTCCCTTCAAAAAGAATATGCCGCAACGGAATTCTTTGCGCTGATAAGCAGCCAGCGCTGTTCCTTCTTTTCGGTAAAGCTTTCGAGTAAACAGATGCCTGCAGCCTTGCGTTGGTAACCAATGAAAGCGGCAGGCATAATGTATTTTGTAAAACTTCGATTTCAGGAGCAAAAATCCTTCTTTTTCTCCAAACCTTTACCGGTCAATCCACCAGTGCGCCACATTGACGCATCCCTCCCGGTAGGGAATGGATGCCTGGATTAGAATCCGTTGCGCCCCGCCAAACCGGCCGGTAACGCAATTGTTGGAATAATAGGATGCGTTTCCCCATTCCCCCTGCTTGCTTTCTCGCAGAAAAACCCCGTCGTCCCAATGGATTCCATCTTCAGACGAATAGAGTACAAAATTAAAGGGAAGAGAAGGATCTTCGTTTCCGGATCGGCCGTGGAGAAAATACAGACCCTTCAAACAGCATACCTGGGGATTGCGGATACGCTTGGCGCAAAAGCTCCGGAAGGGCGCAGACCAGTGAAAGCCTTTGTCCTCGCTCGTGCAGCAGTCCATATGGAATTCGTCGTTTTCATTGTAGTTATAGGCAATCAGTCTGCCGTCAGGAAGCCATTCCATCGCGCCATAGCTGCGGCCGAAGGTATCATAAGGCACGACGCTTCTTTCCTGAAAATGCAGGCCGTCGTCGGTGCTGACATACAGCCGGTATACATGCTCGGGCAAGTTTCCGGTCCACTTGATTTCTGCGTCATTGCAGAATTCCAGCGCGTAAATCGTGCCGTCCTTATACAGCGTGTCCATAATCCGGCCTCTTTGATCGCTGAAAAACTGCGGTTCGGACCAGGTGACGCCATTGTCGAGACTGCGCAGCACCACAGGCTCCAGATACGGTTCCCAACGGGTAATGGTTCGGTTGCGCAGACAGAAGAGGACAATCGTGCCGTTATCCGTTTTGACGGCTTTTTCGCAGCTGATGTTGAAACAGCCGTCGATAAATGACCGGTAGCTGTAATCCAGTATCGCCGGTTCGCTCCAGGTTTTACCGCCGTCTACGGTGCGCTTGTACTCGATCCATCCATAACCAGTGTGCCCATGCTCGATCGCGGCCGAGGTATTGCTGTAAAAGGCCAGCATGCAATCCTTATCATACTCCACCAGGGCATGGCTCATATGTCCGCTGCGATTCTGGCTTTGGTGATTCACAAACATGATTCCATCATTGGGAATATCCGAGGGGGTAATTCGATAGGCACCGCTCATTCCGCTTTCTCCTTCATTTACAGATTATCGATGTTTGCCGTTGTTCCGGAGGGAGAGGCGGAAAACCGCCTCTCCCTGTGTTTTCACGGAGTTTCATTCGCCAGGGATTGCTGATAGGCCTCCGTGAACTCTTCCGCAATCTGTTCTCCGCCCTGGGCGTACCATCTTTCCACTGCAGCGTCATATCCCGCTTCGTCAATCTCGCCCATGATATACTGCGTCCGGGCGTCTTCAAGAATTTTGCCCAGTTCCGCACCTTCTTCCGTCTGGGTGGCAGACATCAGCGGGGAAGAATAATCCCTCACGCAGGATTCCGCATACTGCTCGGTAGCATCCTTCCACTCTTTTGTGATTTCAGAATCTCCCGGCCAGTGGATCACTACGGGGTTCACGGCGCAGCTCTTATAGATCAGTAGGGCGTCGCTGGCTTCCTTTTTTGCCTCGTCGCTGATAAATGTCGGAATACCGTCTACCAGCGTATAGTTGCGGCCCTCCTCGCCGTAATATTCCCAGGTCAGGATGTCCTGCTCCAGGGAATCGTCTAAATACCGGAAGATACGATGCAGCTTTTCCTCGGAAACCGCGCTGGAAATCGTATACAGCGCGCTGCCGACCTGAGCATTCGTGGTACCGCCCAGCGTAGCCACCAGGCCCAGGGTGGCGTCAGGATCTACCTCCCACAGGCTTCTCTGACGCACCTCGTAATCGTCGTATACCGCCGAAAGCATTCCGGCCTTCCCGGAGATTAGCGCCGCCTGAACCTCGGAGCCGGTCACAATGGCAAAGTCCTGATTCATCAGGCCTTCGGCATACATCTTCCGTAGAATCTCCAGGCTGTGCTTGTATTCCGGCGTATCATAAACGGGAACCAGCTTGCCATCCTTCTCGCCCCAGTTGTTATAGCCTCCCTGAGCCACCGTCAGCAGGTTTACGATATTCCCGCCATAAGAGAAGGGAATCATATCCGGCTCGTTTTCCTTGAGCAGCCGGGCCGCTTCATAGAAGGAATCCACATCGGTGGGTACCGGAATTTCATACTTGTCGAACAGGTCCTTCCGGTACAGCAGGCCATTGCGGGCAGAGGGCCGGGGGCCGGGCAGTCCGTATACGCGTCCCTTGATGGATGCGTTCGCGATCATGGTTGAGCTCAAGGTTTTTTTCAGATTGGGATACTCGTCGCCTTTCAGCAGATCCGTGCAGTCCCAGAAGGCTCCAGCCTCCGCCGCGTCAACCACCGCCTTGGTTTTGACCATACCGTCGTTGATCCACATCACATCAGGCAAGTCGCCGCTGGCCAGCTTCAGCATGGCCTTATCGATGTAATTTGCCCAGGGATACAGCATCAGGTCAATCTTGACTCCCAGTTTTTCCTGAAACTTCTCAAACAGATAGTTGTCTTCCAGCTTCAGAGGCTGATCTACCCAATAGGCCATCATGAAGCTGAATTCGAAGGGCTCTGTTTCTGCGTCTGCACCGACGAACCCTCCAAGCACCGAGACCAACGTAAGGAACCACACCAGGATCTTTTTCATTGCCTTCTCCTCCTTTTATTAAGATGACATGATTGTCATCCTTTTACCGAACCAAGCATTACGCCCTTGGCAAAGTTCTTTTGCATAAAGGGGTATACGCACAAAATCGGGATCACCGCGATACAGACCACTGCCAGCTTGCTGGTTTCCGGCGGGGTAACAAAGCCTCCCGCCACTGCGTTTGGATCAAAGCCTACCTGGGACAGAATGACGATTTGCCTCAGCCAGACCTGCAGGGGCCAGCGATACATGTCATCAATGTAAATCAGCGCGCTAAAGTAAGCGTTCCAGTGCCCTACCAAATAGAATAGCGTGATAGCCGACAGGGATGGCAAGGACAATGGCAGCACGATTTGCCCCAGAATGCGTAATTCATTGCAGCCGTCAATTTTCGCCGATTCGATCAATTCTCCCGGTATATCCATGAAGAAGTTCCGCATCAGGATTAGATTGAACGCGCTGATTGCTCCGGGCAGCCACAGGGACCAGTAGGTATTGAGTAGATGAAGGCTTTTGACCAGCAGGTAGCTGGGAATCAGGCCTCCGGAAAACATCATGGTAAAAACGATCATTCCATTGACAAGCTTCCGTCCGCACAGAGTCTTCCGGGAAAGGGGATAAGCCATCATCGCCGTCATGAAAACGTTGATGCACGTGCCGACGAGTGTAATCCATACGGAATTCAAGAAGCTGGTGAAAATGATCCCCGAAGACAGGATATAGCGGTAGGAATCCAGCGTGGGATGCTCCGGGATAAAGACGATTCGCTTTACCGCCAGCTCAGCGTCCGAGGTGAAGCTTCCGCTGATGACATACACCAGGGGAAATACCATCAGGATCGTAATCAGCAGCAGGAAGACCACATTGAACACGTCAAAGATCGTTCCCCAAAAGGTTCTGTATCTTTTCATACTCAATAGACCCCCTCTTCGCCAAAGTGCTTAGCTAACGCGTTCACGCTGACTACCATGATCAGACTGATGACAGACTTAAACATGCCCACGGCTGTGGAATAGCTGAACCGCCCGTTGACTATTCCTGTCGTATAGACGTAAGTGTCAAAAACCTCTCCTACGCTTCGATTCAGCGAGTTAAGCATCAGATAAATCTGCTCAAATCCCGTATCCATGAAGGAACCCATTCGGAGAATCAGCATCGTAATGACCGTGCTTCGAATCGCGGGGAAAGTGATGTGAAGCAGCTGCTGAAACCGGTTGGCTCCATCGATGGTGGCGGCCTCGTACAGATCCACGTTTACCCCGGCTAACGCCGCCAGGAAAATGATGGTTCCCCAGCCGCTTTCCTTCCAGATCTGCTGAAGGATAAGCATGGGGCGAAAAGAAGTCGCTTTCATCAGAGGGTTGATCGTATTCATTCCCAGCGTGCGGAGAATTTCATTGACGAAGCCTTTTTCCGGTGTGAAAAGCAGATAGCAGAGACTGACGACTACGGGCCAGGAGATGAAGTGGGGAATGTAGATTAGGGTCTGAATCGTGTTTTTATATCGCCTGCTATGCAGCTCGTTAAGCAGCAGCGCAAGGATAATGGGCACCGGGAAATAGAACAGGATACTATAAACAGACAACAACAGCGTATTTCGAAACAGTATGCTGAAGGTTGGCTCGTTTATCAATTGGATAAAATGCTTTAACCCCACAAAGCTGCTTTTCGAAATGCCTCTAAAGGGACTGTAATCCTTAAAGGCAATCACAAGACCATACATTGCGCCGTATTTGAACAACAGGAAGTAGGCCAAGCCTGGCAGCAGCATAAAGTACAGCCACTTCTCCTTGACGACGTCTCTCCATAGACGGCGGTACCAGCGGCATTGCTTTCCATCCATTGATTTGCATCTCCTCGTCTAATTGCCTGTCTCTCTACCGGGATAAAGGCCGTTTTCCTGTCGGGGGGGGGGGGGGG
>CAKUFB010000025.1 GCA_934647145.1 uncultured Clostridia bacterium | reverse complement strand
TCACGATTCAATTCTCTGTCCTTTCCGATGCTTATTCTGCGGATTTGATCAGTTCGAACACCTTTGCGAAGAACTTGGCGCGCACCTCGTCGGTCTGCATGGACAGGCGGGTGAGCAGCAGCTTCTCTTCAGAGGCCACCTTGACCATCGCGTCGATGATCTGCTCCAGCCGCTCAACGTCTGCCGGCTCCACGATGGTCTGACCCTGCCTGAGTTCATCCAGCAGGATCTCATACTCGTTCTTCTGATCGGTCAGTTCCTTCTCATACGCGGCCTGCGCATCGGCGAGCGCCTTTTTCTGCGCCTCCTCCAGGCTGGCGAGCTCCTGCTCGTGTACAGCCCTGAGATCCTCCAGCTCCTGGTCCTTCGCCGCAATGAGCTGATCGCGGGCGGCGAGCTCCTGATCAGCGCCTTCAATCGTCACCGAGTGCTCGCCCTTGAGCAGCTCGATTTCCGCATCCTTGTCGGCAATCAGCTTGTCATACGTGGCCTTCGCGTCGGTAAGCGCCTTGTCCTTCTCGGAAAGCGCAGCGGCATACTCAGTCTGCGCGTCGGCGAGCGCTTTCTCCTTCTCGGCCAGCTGCTCCGTGAGCTCCGCCTGAGCCGCGTCCGCCGCAGTCTGCGCGTCGGCAAGCGCCTTGTCCTTCTCGGAAAGCGCAGCGGCATACTCAGTCTGCGCGTCGGCAAGCGCCTTGTCCTTCTCGGAAAGCGCAGCGTCGTACTCGGTCTGCGCGTCGGCGAGTGTCTTGTCCTTCTCGGCCAGCTGAGCGTCGTACTCAGTCTGCGCGTCGGCAAGCGCCTTGTCCTTCTCCGCCAGCTGAGCGTCGTACTCGGTCTGTGCGTCGGCAAGCGCCTTGTCCTTCTCCGCCAGCTGAGCGTCATACTCGGTCTGCGCGTCGGCAAGCGCCTTGTCCTTTTCGGAAAGCTGGGCGGTCAGCTCACCGTTCGCGCTTTCAAGCACGCTGTTCTTGTCCCTGAGGTCGCGGCTTTTGCTCAGCGAATTGCCGGCAAGGATGAGCGCGACGACAACGACGACTGCCAGGATGTACATGACGACGTTCTTCTTGTCCATGAATTGACCCTCCTTGTTTTTTCCTTTTACAATAATATACCACACGTTTTCTCATTTGGCAACGGTTTCTTCTCAAAAATCTTTTTGGTGACAAATTTCCCCGAATGCGATATAATGAAAGAAAACACAGTCAGGAGGCCTTTTTATGAGCAACATTCCTACTCCCCACATCAGCGCCCGTGCGGGCGATTTTGCCGAAACCGTCCTGATGCCGGGCGATCCGCTTCGCGCGCAGTACATCGCGAAGGAATTCCTGACCGGCGCGCAGCTGGTCAACAACGTGCGCGGCGTGCAGGGCTATACCGGACTGTACCAGGGCAAGCGCGTCTCGGTCATGGCCTCGGGCATGGGCATGCCCTCCATCGGCATCTATTCCTACGAGCTGTTCAACTTCTACGGCGTGGAGAACATCATCCGCGTGGGTTCGGCCGGCATGATCAGCCAGAAGCTGCGCATCCGCGACGTGGTGGCGGGCGTGAGCGCCTACACCAACTCCTCCTTCGGCAGGCAATTCGGCTTTGACGGAAACCTGGCCCCCTGCTGCTCGCCCGAGCTGCTGATGAAGGCAATGGAAACCGCCAGGATGCGCGGCGAAAGCCTGGTGGCCGGGCCGATCTTCTCATCGGATACCTTCTATGACGAGTCCAACCCGGCCGGAAAGCTCGAAAAGCTGGGCGTGCTGTGCGTTGAGATGGAGGCGGCCGCGCTGTACCTCAACGCCGCCCGCGCGGGCAAAGGCGCGCTGGCCCTGCTGACCATTTCGGACAATCCGGCCACCGGCGAGGGTCTCTCCTCCGACGAGCGGCAGCTTTCCTTCAACCAGATGATTGAGCTGGCGCTGACCATTGCCTGAGGTACGGCATGCGCTATCAGCACTTTATCTGGGACTTCGACGGCACGCTGTTTAACACCTATCCGCGCATGGTCAGGTGCTTCGACTACGCGCTCAGGCAGTGCGGCGTGGTCGAGTGCGAAGAGGAAATCCTGCGCCGGATGAAGGTTTCAGTGGGCAGCGCGCGGAAGTACTTTCAGGAAAAGTATGCCATCGACCCGGCCTTCGACTTCATGGCGGCCTACTGTGCCTGCGAGCGGACGCTGCCCGTCGATACGATGATCCCCTACCCCGGCATGCCCGAGCTGATCCGCGAGACGCACGAGCTGGGCGCGCATCATCACCTGTACACCCACCGCGATCAGGCGGCCCTCGAGGCGCTGGAGCGCTATGGCATACTGGACTGCTTCGAGGGGCGCGTCACCTCGCAGGATCCCTTCCCCAAGAAGCCCGCGCCCGACGCGCTGCTCAGTCTGATTCATCGCGGCCTGGTCGACCCGGCCTCCGCCTGCATGGTCGGCGACCGCGACATCGACATCGAGGCGGCGCGCGCTGCGGGCATCGACGGCTGCCTGTTCGACCCGGAGCGCTTCTTCGAGACCTACGACACCCCCTACCGCGTACACACCGTGCCCGAGCTGCTCGCCTGGATGACCGCAGGCTGAGCCTGTACCCACTTGCTGCCGCCTTTTCTATCGACAACCATTGGCTGCCATAGACTGAAGCGGCCAAGGTCTGCAAATTCACAAGAACTACCTACAGGTGGTCTGTCGGCTTCGCCTCTGCCGTCAGATATAAGAAACGTGGAACGCCGACAAAGGACGCGGTCGAACGACGTCTTTTTGAAAAATGCGCCTTCCCAGCCCCTTCCCGGAAAACACCTGCGAAATGAGGATAGTGTCTCCTGCGCAGGTTTTCTCGCGCGAAAGGTTTCAAAAACCGATAATCCCCCTCGCGCTCTGTGAAATAGAGACGAGGGGCTTTTTTCAGGTTCACAGTATCGTTCGGCTCCCTTTCGACAGACCTGAGGCGGCTGGCAGATTCAGGACATTCCCTAAAACTTCCTTTTCATGCGATACTGTTCCGGTGTTGTCTGCATGACCCTGCGGAAAACTGTCGTAAAATAGTCCACGCTCGAATACCCGACCATGCCGGCAATCTCATACGCCTTCAAACCGGTTTCCGCCAGCAGACGCGCCGCTTCCTGAATTCTCAGTTTTTGTAGCCATTCATTCACTGTGCTGTCGTTTTCCCGGCGAATAATCTTCGTGATTGTCCATTTTGACAGGCCGGTTCGCTCGACAAGCCAGGGTAGGCTCACCTCATTTAGATGCCCTTCCACCGCTCTGCAGATCCGGGCATAGTCATCGTTCAGCTTTCTTTGTTCCCGAGACAACGTATGCAGGGTTTGCAGTCCCGTAATC
This sequence comes from uncultured Clostridia bacterium, assembly GCA_934647145.1. Taxonomy (GTDB): domain Bacteria; phylum Bacillota; class Clostridia; order Christensenellales; family Aristaeellaceae; genus CAKUFI01. The sequence goes on along the minus strand of CAKUFB010000025.1, from coordinate 15,115 downwards.
AGCACCTCGCAAATCCGGTCGGCTCTGTCACAGCCTATCAGCATCATACTGACTCGCTTGCGCCATGTCTCATAGGTATCGTACGAAGCGCCCTTTCCCAGCAGCCCAGATAAATACTGCGTCAGGGCAATGCTCTTGTCCTGCAGGTCGCAAACCCGGCGAATTTCAGACGAATTCAGGCGGCTGATAATCTCATTTCTTCGATTGCGTACCCAGTTCTCATCCTCGCTCGTGCGGAGGTTCTCCAGAATCCACTGTCCGATTTTCTCTACAGGCATGAACGTTGCGGTGCCGCCGCCCAAAGCAACGCTGCCCTGAGCCAGCTTTCCCCGGAGTTGATTGATAACGGAAGAAATACGCCATGTCTGCGCAACCACCGCCGACCTGTGCATGCCGAGCCGCGGGCATTTCCCGGAAAGCGCAGTCATCTGGTCGTCGATCGGTTGATCTGCGCCCTCATACGACCAGATGACGACCGTTTCGTTTTCCGAGATTTTCCCAGACCACACAATGCCGTTCAGCCTTTTTATTTCATCGGACAGCGCGTCGCTGTTTTCTTCGTCATAAATTAATGTGACGACATATCGCCCCGTTTCATCGTCCTGAGCCGCAGAATCACCTTGAATGACCTTCCTCCAGTACTGCGATTTTTCAAGCTCTGAATAAGCGTCTCTTTCGGCCAGCTTTTCCTTGGCGCGCCGCATCGCGCCGATCATGTCCTCGTCATCAAAGGGCTTGAGTACATAGTCTGCGGCATGAATGCGAAGGGCGTCCTGCAGTTTCTGAGAATCGCCATAGGCCGACAGGAACACAAGGGCGCCGTTCCATTTCATTTCGTACAGGCGCTTTGCCATTTCAAGACCGGTCATACCCGGCATCATCACGTCGGACAGCACAATATCCGCCCGGGTTTCCATCACGCGGCGCAGCGCCTCCTCTCCGTTGGAAGCGCTTCCGACCGGTATGATGTCAAGACTTGCCCAGTCGAAAAAACGATCCAGGCCCGTGCGGATATTGTCGTCATCCTCAACGATGAACAGTCTGTACATGATCGATCTCCTTCCGTGATATGACCAAGGGGGCTGTGAAGGAACAGGCTTGTTCATTCACAACCCCAAACATTGCATTAACCGTCAGGCGTTACCTGTTGGCGTACCACTCGTTGACAGCCGCGACAACCTCGTTGCCGCCCAACTCGTCGAACTTCCTGAGATACTCGTCAAAGGCTTCCAGCGGCAGCGCGCCGGTAGCGATCTTCATGAAGTACTCGGCAGCCAGCGCGCGCAGGTCGGTCATGTACTCCACATACTCGTCAATGACCGGCATGGACAGCGCGGGATCCACAGCGCCCTTGAGTTCGGTCGCGCAATGGTGCTCCCACTGCTGATACCATTCCTGGCCTTCGTCGTTGCGCCAGATGCGCTCGTTGCGCTGAGCCAGGGTCTCGCAGACGTAATAGTATACGTAGTACTGGGTACCCACAGTGGCACGGCGGCTCTCGGGCCTGATGGTGATTTTCCCCTCGGCGTCGCGCTCGTAGTCATAGCCCTCTTCGCCCAGCATCATGTAGTCATAGGCTTCGGGAGAGCACAGCAGCGCCGCGTAGTCGACCACTTCCTTGGCCTTTGTGCTGTTGTAGGGGACGCACAGATAATTGGAAACGGTGCCTCCGAAATCCTGCTGTGTGCTGTTGTCGCGGCCGCCGACATTGCCCAGCCACTTCCAGATCCAGGAGCCGTCTTCATTGGCCATCAGCGTGGTGGGATAGGCCTCGTCATACCACTGCAGCCCCATTGTGGCCACGCGATTGTCTAGGAACTTCTCCTGCAGCTTGTCCGTCTTGGTGACGGAGTACTCGGGATCGATCAGACCTTCGCTGTACATCTGAGCGATCAGGCTCAGGCACTCGCGCATATCCTCGGTGGTGGAGCTCATCTCCAGCTTGCCGTCGGCGCCCAGGCGGAACTCGGTATCAAGGCCGTAAGCGCAGTACAGGAACTGGAAGCCCGACAGATGATAGTCACTGGTCTTCGCGCCGGCAGACGCAAAGGTGATCATATCGGGGCACTTCTCATGCACTTCCCGCAGGAATTCATGCAGCGTCTCGGGCGTCAGCTGCTCGGTGGGGATCTTCACGCCCGCTTCTTCCAGCGCGGCAATGTTGTACAGGAAGGAGATGGGCGCCTTGCCGCCGTTGTTGGGGGTGCAGATGGCATAGGTGACGCCGTCGACAACACCCATCTGAGCTACCTCGGGGGCCATGCATTCGGTGCCCTCCAGCTTGCCGGACGCGGCAATCGCCTCATCCAGGGGCTGCAGAAGTCCCTGAGAGACATAGTCCAGAAAGGTCGAGCGGCCGATCACAATCATGTCGGGCGCCTCACCGGAGGTCATGATGAGGTTGCGTTTTTCCTCGCCGCCTTCAGAGGGCAGCACGGTGTAGTTCAGATCAAAGCCGGACTTCTCTGACAGCCAGGTGTGAATGTCGTTGTGGTTCTCATCTTCGCCCGCGAAGAATTGCTGCATGTTGCCGTTCGCCAGAACGCTCAGGGATTCCGCCGATGCGGAAACGCCAATGCTCAGCAACATGCAAAGCGCCAGGATCAGGGCCAGTGTCTTTCTCATACCAGATTCCTCCTTATATTTTACGCCTTTCGGCGCAATTATCCCTTGACAGCGCCCAGCGTCATGCCCTTGATGTAGTATTTCTGCAGGAAGGGATACAGGCACAGGATGGGCAGCGTGGAGCACACGACGCAGGCTGCGCGAACCGTTTCGCTGGGCATGCCGCGCGTCATTTCGCGGACATCGCCGCCATTCTTCTCGGCGTCTCCGATGCTGGCCAGCAGCTCGCGGATATACTGCTGCAGCACCACCTTGCCGCGGTCATCAATGTAAAGCAGCGCGTTGAAGTAGCTGTTCCAGTAGCCGACTGCACAGAACAGAACGATCGTCGCGATGGAGGGAAGCGTCAGCGGCAGCAAAATCCTGAACATGACCGTCCACTGGCTGGCGCCGTCGATCGACGCCGATTCCTCCAGCTCATCAGGCAGCGCCGCCATGTAGTTGCGCATCAGAATCAGGTTGTACGGAACAACCAGCCCGGGCAGAATGAGCGACCACAGGGAATTGCGCAGGCCCGCGTTGATCACGACAAAGTAAGTGGGGATCATGCCTCCGCCGAACATCATCGTAATGATATACAGCGTCATGATCAGCCTGGAGCCCGGCAGATTCCTGCGCGACGTGGCATAGGCCATAAAGTAGGTCAGCATGACGTTGAGGAACGTGCCGACGACGGTAATGAAGACCGTGTTTCTGGCCGACGTCACAAACCGCTCGCTGTTCAGCGTCATAGCATAGGCTTCCATATTGAAGCCCTTCGGGATGATCCCCATCACATGTCCGGAAAGAACGTATTTGGCTCCGCTGAACGATTTTGCCATCACGTTCAGATAGGGGTAAAGGCAGACAACCGCCAGCAGCGTGATCATCACATACACGAAGAGGTCATAGGCCCGTTCTGAATTCGCCCGTCTGATTCTGTTGGATCTTTTGGAACTCACCATATGCCGCGCTCTCCCATCTTATTGGAAATCCAGTCCGCGCCGACCATCAGGAGCATGCCGATCACGGAGGTAAACAGACCAGCAGCAGAGGTCAGGCTGTACTTCATGTTGCCAATACCGGTTCTGTACATGTAGGTACCCAGTACGTCGCCCACTTCATAGACGGAAGGCGAATACAGCGCCATGACCATTTCCACGTCGTTGACCAGCGCCCCGCCGGCGCGCATGATGAGAATCACGGCAATCGTCGAGCGGATACCGGGCAGAGTGATATGCCATATACGCTGCCACCTGCCAGCGCCGTCGATGCTGGCCGCTTCATACAGCGCCGGGTCGATCCCCGTCATGGCCGCAAGGTAGATGATCGTGCCCCAACCGGTCGATTTCCACACATCAGCCGTCGTGACAATACTTCGGAATGCAGACTCCGAGGAAAGCCAGATCTGCTGTTCTCCGCCGAAAAACATGACGATCCGGTTGACAATGCCGGTATCCATGGCCAGCAGATTGCTGAACAGCGCGCCGACGATCACCCAGGAAAGGAAGTGCGGCAGATAGGAAACGGTCTGCACAATTTTCTTGTAGCGCAGCGATTTGCAGCTGTCGATCAGTATGGCAAAGAAAATCGGCATGGGCGTCTGATAGATGAAATTATACAGGTTCAAAATCAGCGTATTGCGCAGGGAACGCAGGAACATGGAATTGCGGAACAATTTTTCGAAGTGCTTCAAACCGACCCAGGGGCTTCCTACGATTCCCTTGACGATGTTATAATCCTTGAAGGCAATCTGAATGCCGTACATCGGCAGATACCGAAACCAGATCAGGCTCACAAGAGCCGGAATGAGCAGCACATAGATCTGCCAGTTCATCGCGATCAGGTGCAGCTTCGACCTTTTTCGCGGCCTTTGGAGAGTATTTGTCTTCATCATACCTATCGCCTCATTTCAAATCAGACATCCTGTTTCCCTTCATCGTCTCGATTATAACAGCGATATTTTTGATTGACAACCCGACAATCCGCTGTCAATACCCCATTATCCGCAGGAATATGTTAATACTCTTCCAATGTGATTGTGCTTTTTACGCCACCTTCCGGTCTGTTTTCATAATAAATACTACAGGAATCCCCATAAAACAGCTCAAGTCGCTTCCGTACATTGGCGATACCCAACCCGATCTCCTCTCCCCTGTTAAGCGCATCGATTTTCTCCCTCGGAATCGAAGCGCCGTCATTTTCAATGCCGATGAACAGTCCGTTCTTCTGCCTTCCGCCCGTGATTCGCACGACGCCATGTGGGTTGGATCTGGAACAGATTCCATGCTCCACCGCGTTTTCAACCAGCGGCTGAAGCAGCAGACGGATCACCATGCAGTCGAGTATCTCTTCATCCACATCAATCTCCAGCGACACGCACTCAGAAATGCGCATGTTAATCAATTCGACATAGAGCCTGATATGCTCCAGTTCACTGCGCAGCGGAACTTTTTCTGTGCCCTTCCCCAAGCCCAGCTTAAAGTATTTCGCCAGCTTTCCGAGAAATTTTGCCGTTCGAGTATCCTCCGCCCGGATGGCCATCCACCGGCCGCTCTCCAGCGTGTTGTACAGAAAGTGCGGTTTGATCTGTTCGAACAGGCAGTTGATCTGCGCCTCCTGCTTTTTGATCTTCTCTTCAAAGACATTATGTATAAGATCGTCAATGCGCATGACCATGTGATTGTATGTTTGCTGAATCGCAATAATCTCACGCGTGTCTGCGTCCTCCGGGATGCGCTTATATTGGCCCTGTGCCATCTGTGTATTGGCGTCCGCCAGCCTGGTCAGCGCCTTGCACTGGCGAGCCGAAATCACCATGGCGAACAGCGGAATCAAAACGGTGCATACAAGAGCAGTTATGAATAGCAGCGAAAGATATTCGCTGATATCCGATCTGAACTGCGCCAGATCCACTTCGATATAAAATGTCGAGCCGTCCTCCAGTCTGCGCTCCACCTGATAGCGCCTTTTTTCTGGCGCGTTGACTGTTGAACCGCACTCAAGGAGCGTTTCCCCGTTTTCTCCGCGGATCCTATAGGAACACTTGACGTCAGTATGGTTGAGCATCAACGTCTGAATCGTATTCATCGCCACGTCCACAGCAACATACATGTCGCCGCCGTTCTTCCCGCGCAGTACAATTTTAACCCAGTAGCTCTTGCAGATTAACAGGCTGTGCTTGTTTCGCGCCAGCCGGTTCTGCCATTTTGTCCAGCCCATGCGCACCTTATCGTTCCGTTTCATGGCTTCCGGCAGTTCATCAGGGTTCAGATCGGACAGGCTATAGAAATTATATTCTTCCCGCGTGAGCAGATCTGTGTCCGGCAGGTAGATGCGGATGCCGTAAAAATCATCCAGCAGCATGCTGGTGGAAATCGTATCGCGCAGCAGCTTGTAGTAATCCAGCTCATCTGAAGCGGTTAAGCCGTCGAACATTTTGCGATAGATTTCGCGCAGGGTCTGGCTGCTCGACAGCGCCTGAGCCGCGGCAGTGGCATTACTCTCAAGATTGGATATTTCCTTGACAATTCGCGAGGCCAATTCCACCGTTTCTGCCCGTCCCGCCGCCACATTGCTGGCGTTGATCACGTTTGAGATGATCAGAGCAAACACCGTCATGGGAATCAGAGCTGACAGCAGCATGGGCAGAATCAGCCTCTCCCGTAAAGAAGGCGCCCTGCGTTTAAACCGTTTCATTTCAGTTTCCCTCCCATTTCCTGTTGTACTCGGTCGGCGTAACGCCATTTTCCTGCTTGAACGCCTTGCTGAAGTGATATATTTCCCCATAGCCAGTCATCTGCGCGATCTGCGAAACGGTATAGCGGTTGCTCAGGATCAATTCGCGCGCTCGTTCCATACGCAGCTGGGTCAGGTACTGTTTGGGCGATACACCGTAGGCGTCCCGGAAGACCTTTGCAAAATACCGGGGATGAAAGCCGCTCTTTTGAGCCAGCTCTTCCACGCGGAGATTCGGGTTATCAAAGTGCTTATGAAGATAGTCCACCCCAGGCTGAATCTTTCCCAGCATGTCGCTGGGAAAATATCGCGCCTGAGCCTGCCGCTGCATTTCGGCCATAATATGGTACAGCATGGACAGGCATTCCATTTCCCAGCCCACGCGTTTGAGCTGCCATATATGTTCCATTTCAACAAAATATCCCTTGAAGAGCCGGCTGTTCACCGGTCTCAGCTGAAAGGCTGTCGAGTCCACCGGAATACCGGTTTCAAAATCGATGCACAAAACCGTGCAGCAGGGATCAGACATTTCCACACCATATCGCTCCGATTTCGGCAAATAAAATACGTCTCCCGGTTCCGTATGCAGCGTTGCATTCTGCGTCCTGTAGGTTTCACGGCCCTCCAGCGCATAGAGCAGACCATGATGATGTCGCCCATTATTGCGCATGGGATAGCGTTCTATCGGGTCAATATAGCGAAAAACAAGCGCTATTTCCTGAACCACCGGCATATTTTTCCAAAACTGAATGAACCTTGTCATGTCTTAATCACCTCCGTTACATCATACCATATCCAGCTCCCGCAGAGCAAGCGCAATTGGAAGTCGTGATTCGTTTTATACAAACACCACCCGATTTTCCATTTACCGGAGGGGCCTGGTCGACTATGATAATGGCGAAAAGAGCATTAGGAGTGTGATTTTATGCTATGGCGCCGCTTTGATGAGGATCGAAAGAAACTCAATCTGTATGACAATCCTCATTATGAACCGGGTACCGGTATCTCCAACCGCGATGCGCTGGTTTTCGAAATCATCAAGCTGATGAACGCCATGGAAGGCCAGCCGCACCCCATCATCAAGGCTCGTGCCTTCGCCCTTGCCATGGATCATGCCGCTATCGAGGTCAATCCCGTCGACTGGTTCGGCTGGAACATCTGCGGCTGGCTCACGCCCAAGGGAGAAGCCAAACTGAACGAGCAGCATAAACGGCTCAACGCCCGTCAGAAGAACGCCGACGGGGAGCATTCTGCACGCCGGAATCAGCAGAATGAAGGCAGCATGGAGGCTCTCGCCACCGAGGACTACGCTGTTCACAGCGTACCCGTCCATCGCTGCCCTCTGATGCCCCTGATCACCCACTGGCGTGAGCAGATCAGGCCGACGCCTGAATTTGAGGCGGCCGCCGCCAATATTGCCGAAACCGGCGCCGGCATTTTCTGGCCGGACTACGATCATTCCGTGCCGGACTGGGCTTCGATCGAAAGCCTCGGCTTCCCCGGTCTGCTTGAACGTGTCAAACGGATTCACCGTGAAAAAGCGGAATCCGGTCAGCTCACCGAAAAGCAGGAAATCTATTATCAGTCCGTTGAGATCGAGTACGAAGCCCTTGTCCGCCTGATGAACCGCTTCCTCGACGTGGCCCGCCGTCACATCAACGACGATGAGAAGATGCCCATCGTGGTAGAATGCTTCGAGGCGCTGCGTCAGGGCGCGCCAAGAACCATGTACCAGACCATGGCGCTCATCTACTTCCATCATCTGATTCAGCAGTACTTCGACGAGGTGCAGGTCCGCTCCCTCGGCAACCTGGACGTCGATCTGTGGCCCTGGTACACAAGGGATCTGGAAGAAGGACGCATTACGCGCGATCAGTGCAAAGAGCTCTTCCGCTACTTTTTTGAGAAATTCACCAACCAGGGGCATATTCACGCCCAGCCCATCTCTTTCGGCGGCTATGATGAGAACGGCCGCTCCCTCATCAACGACCTGTCCTTCATCATGCTGGAGGCATACGATGAATCCCGCCTGGTCAATCCCAAGCTGATTATAAAGGTCATGCCCAATACGCCCGACAGCTTCCTGCGCAAGGCGCTCGATATGATCCGCCGCGGGGTCAGCACCATTGTGTTCATCAATGAGGATCTGGCCTACCGCACCTCCCTCAAAATGGGCCGCACCGAGGAAGAGGCGCGCAGCCTCGTAGGAACCGGCTGCAACAACTTCGCGACGCGCGGTCATGAAACCGTTCCCGAGCACATGTATGTCAATCTGGCCAAGGGCGTCGAGCTGGCCTTCAATAACGGTATCGATCCGCTCAGCGGCAAATTCATCGGCTGCGAAACCGGCGTCGTCGAAACCATGCAGACCTTTGAGGACTTCAAGGCAGCCTATATCAAGCAGGTGGAATGCCTCATCGGCAAGGCGTTTATCATCTCCGATTTCTACGATTCGCACCTTCTGGACTACAATCCGGCGCCCATGTATTCCGGCACCATGAAGGAAAGCCTCGACTGCGGACGCGACGCCTATCACGACGGCGTGAAGTACAATCACACCGTCATGTTCTTAAGCTGCCATGCCACCGCGGCTGATTCGCTGATGATGGTCAAAAAGTATGTTTTTGACAGGAAAGTGGTCACGCTGCCCGAGCTGCGCGACATTCTGAACGCCAACTGGCGAGGTCATGAGGAGCTGCGGATGCAGCTGCTGCATGATCCTGAGAAGTTCGGCAACGACCTCGACGAGGTGGATTGCCTTGCGACTTCTCTCCTGGCGCACTTCTCCCAGATGGTTGTCAGCCGGAAGAATGTCCGCGGCGGTCACTTTGTCGTAAACGGCGAATCCATCTGGTTTTCTCATCGCTTTGGCGAAAAGTGCGGCGCCACCCCGGACGGACGCGTTTCCGGCGAGCTGCTTTCCAAAAACATGAGCGCCGCGATGGGGCGTGACCACAGCGGCGTCACCGCGCTCATTCACTCAGTCACCAAGATCGACGCCACCACGTTCGCCTACGGCTGTCCGTTCGACTACATGCTGCATCCCTCAGCCGTCCAGGGAGAAGAAGGGCTGTACGCCATGCTGGGACTCCTGCGTACCTTTATGCGCCGCGGCGGGTACGGCTTTCAGGGCAACGTGCTCGACGCCGACACGCTGCGCGACGCGCAGGAGCATCCCGAAAATTATGAATATCTGCAGGTTCGCATCTGCGGTTGGAACTGGTATTTCAACAACATGGAAAGGGAATTCCAGGATGAGTTTATCCGCCGTGCCGAGCTGAATGCGGAGTAACGGCGTCACAGGAAAGGAAGGAAGCACACAATGCAGGGATATATTTTCGACATAAAAAAATTCGCCGTCCACGACGGACACGGCATTCGCACAACCGTCTTTTTCAAGGGCTGCCCCCTAAGGTGTATCTGGTGTCACAATCCCGAGGGGATCTATCACAAAAAGCAGTTGGGCTATCTTTCCCACAAATGCGTCCACTGCGGCGCCTGCGCCGGCGTTTGTCCCTCTGCCGCCCAGACGCTCGACAGCGAGCACGTACATCATTTCGACCGCAGCAAATGCGTACTGTGCGGCAAGTGCGTAACCGTCTGCCGCAGCAGGGCGCTGGCTCTGTACGGCCGCTATGTGACCGTGGATGAGATTCTGCCCACCCTGCTTCAGGACAGGGATTTCTTCGAGGAATCCAACGGAGGCGTAACGCTGTCCGGCGGCGAAGCGCTTCTGCAGGCTGAGTTCTGCCTGGAGCTTTTGAAGCGGCTCAAGGGAGAAGGCATCGACACGGCTGTCGATACCTGCGGCTTTGTTCCCGCCGAAGCCATCAGGAACGTCCTGCCCTACACCGATACCTTCCTCTATGACCTCAAGCATATGGATTCCGAGGCGCACCGCCGCCTGACAGGGCAGCCCAATGAACTGATTCTCTCCAATCTCAGGCTGATCGGCGACATGGGCGGCAAGGTAGAAATCCGCGTGCCGCTGATCCCCGATTACAACGATGCGCCGGAAAACATCCATGCCATGGGCAAGTTTTTAAAGGATCTGCCGTGCATCCAACGCATCAAGGTACTGCCCTACCACGATTTTGCCCGCACCAAGTACACCTCGCTCGACATGCAGGACACAATGCCTCATGTGCGCATTCCGGAAAACGAGGATCTCGAAAAAGCCGCGGCCATGCTGCGCTCCTACGGATTGAATGCCGTTTCCGGTAAGGAAGCCTGAACATAAAAAGGAGGTTCCTATCATGCTCTGGAATCGTTTTGAAACCGACAAGCCGTATATGAATCATTTTCTTCATCCCGTCATGGACGAGGGCAGCGGTGTCGTCGATATGACTGAGCTGAAGGAAAGCATGCTGTCCCAGTACGAGTCCATGAAGACGCTTCCTCACCCTCTCATCAAGGCGCGACTGTTCAAATACATGGTCGAAAATCTCGCAGTCGGCTACAACCCCAGAACGTGGTTCGGCGTGAACTTTGCCGGCAACAAGCCCTTTCCTGCCGACAAGCCCTTCCGTTGGATCGCCAATGATCTCTGGGAAAAAGACTACATTTACAGTGAAGGCAACTGGATCGGCCAGGATTTGAGCGATTTCCAACGCTGCGGCCTGACTTTTGCCTATCCCGATTTTGATCACTGTGTGCCGGACTGGCGCGCCATCACAAGGCTGGGATTTAGAGGCCTGCTCCTGCGCGTACAGGAGGCCTATGCCAGGCGTCTGTCCGGAGGCGACCTCAGTGAAAAGCAGGATGTCTTCTATCAGGCCATGATCATGACCCTGGAGGGCTGCATGACCTTCTGCCGCCGCATACTGGAAAGCGCGCGCCGCCATCTGGACGAGGATGATCGCATGCCGATGGTGGTTGAAAGTCTCGAGCATCTCTGTGAAAGCAGAGTAGAAAATATCTACGACGCCTTGCAGCTCAATCTGGTCTATTACTTCCTGCAGAACTATCTGGACAACACGGCCTGCCGCTCGCTGGGCAACCTTGATCAGTTGCTCTATCCATACTACAAGGCCGATTTGGCGTCCGGTCGTTTCACGCGCGAACAGATTTTTGAGCTGCTCAAGTACTACATGATGAACATCGATCAGCAGGATCACAAAAACAACCAGCCGTTCTATATGGGAGGCACGGCAAAGGACGGCTCGTCGCTCATCAACGAACTGAGTTTCCTCCTGCTGGACGCGCACGATGAATGCGGCGTCGTCAGCCCGAAGCTGTTCCTGAAGATCGCGCCCAACTCGCCTGACGCCTGGCTGCGAAAGATGATGGATATGATCCGGCGCGGGCACAGCAGTATCGTCATGATCAACGAGACCGTCGCCAGGAAATCCCTGCTGGACGCCGGCGCGACCGAAGAAGAAGCGCGCGATTTCCTGTGTACAGGCTGCTATGAAATCCAGGTGCTGTGCAGGGAAAACATGACCGCCTCGGTTTACTGTAATCTGGTCAAGTGCCTGGAGCTGACGCTGAGCCGCGGGTACGACAGGCTTTATGGAAAGCAGATCGGCATCGACGTGGGCGACCCGACTGCCTTTGAAACCTTCGATCAGCTGTTTGAAGCCTGGCAGAAGGAAACCATGTATCTGCTGCACCGTTTAGCCGACATGAACAACGCCATGGAAGAATACCTGGCGCGTATCAATCCAACAAACCTGTTCTCCGCATCCCTCGATTCCTGTGTGGAGCGCGGCGTAGACGCCTTCGACGTTGGCGGCGTAAAGTACAACACCAGCGAAATGATGATGGCCGGTATGGCCACGCTGACCGACTCGCTGTACATGATGGACAAATACATCTACCGTGAAAAAAAGGTCACCATGGCAGAGTACCTGAACGCTATCGAGAATAACTGGACAGGAAACGAGGAACTGCGCGCCGCCATCTGGGCCGATCCCGAGAAGTATGGCAATGATCTGCCCGGGCCGGACGCGCTCCTCAAGCGCATTACGGACTGGCTGGCGCCCTATGTCAACGCCATCCCTGCCTCGCGCGGCGGATTCTACAAGACCAGCTACGAATCCATCAACTTCTGCTACATTTTCGGCGAGAAATGCGCCGCCAGTCCGGACGGACGCCGCGATGGAGAGATTATCTCCAAGAACCTCAGCGCCACCGTCGGCCAGGATCGCAATGGCATCACAGCCTTCCTGCATACGGTGACAAAGATTAACACAGTGAACAGCCGTGCCAGCGCGCCGGTCGATTTTGTGCTCCACCCCTCTGCCGTGCAGGGCGAGGAGGGACTGGACGCCCTGGTCGCGCTGGTTCGCACCTACATGAAGCGCGGTGGACTTTCCCTGCAGGGCAACGTCGTCAGCGCAGAAACGCTGCACAAAGCTCAGGAACATCCCGAGGAATATGCCAACCTTCAGATTCGCGTCTGCGGCTGGAACTGGTACTTCAACAACATGACAAAGAAGGATCAGGACTGGTTTATCCGGCAGGCCGAAGCCATTTAGTTCCATGCCGGCGTACGGCGAGCCGGGTATTACAAAAGAGGATCTGTCGCCCTTTCGGGTTCCAGATCCCCTTTTATGACTTTTGCGCGCTTCAAATGCCCAAAACCCTTTCGTAGTAGCTGCCGCGCTTGATATACATCTTTTGATCGCCCATGACGCCCTTCACGACGAAGTTCTCAGGATTGGGACGCCTGAGCCGATCCTCCCGAATGCCCAGCGCGTCGCACAGCACATGATTTACCCGACCGCCGATCAGCGCGGTGCCTTCCGCCGTGTAAAAGTGCGTCTGGTCAGAATGCAGCGAACGCGGCGCATCCTTAAGCAGCCCATACAGGTCGTTGACGAGGCAGCCGTAGTGCGCGCAGATCTCGCAGGCAATGTGATTGTACTCCTCAATGTCCCGGTTCGTGCGGGATTCAAACTCGGTAATAAACCCTTCCTCAATCACAGGCGTGGAGGTGGCAAAAATGATCTTTGCTTCCGGAAAGAGGAAAATCAGGCGCCTGGTGACGCGTTCTACATAGTCGGCATAAACGTCCGGCTTCGAAAAGGGCTCGTCGCCATAGATGCGCAGGGTATCCCACAGACCGGCATTCCAGTGCACGGCGTCGGCACGATCAATATGCAGATCGTCCTTCCAGAAATGGACGTTGCGAAGTATATAAGAAGCAAAGCGACAGTTCTCAGACGGATAAAAGACCTCCGCCACATTCTCCATGCTCTCCCTGACATAGGCGTCGTAGCCGCAGCGAATAGAGTCCCCGATCAAGAAAATTTTCTTCATGTTTTTTCCTCCTTTGCCGTGTTCAAACAAGCTCCATGTACAGTAACCGCCGTCAGCACAATCGCAAAGCCGATCAAAGACAATGCCGGGGGCGCTTCGCCCAGAAACAGGAAAACCCAGACCGGATTTCCTACTGGCTCGATGTTTGAGATAATCGCCGCCGTAACCGGCTGAACGCCCTCGCTCAAGCCTTTTGCAAAGGCCGCGTAGCCCAGGCCAACCGTCAGACCCATCGAAGCCGCGGAAAGCACATTCAGCGGCTTGAAATCGAACGACGGATCGAACGGTATGGCCAACAGAAACAGAAGACACAGAAGGTTGCCCGTATAGCTGTAGTCTTTTGCGTCGACATGCAGGAGCTTCCCGGCTGAAAAAACGCCGGCATAAGTAATGGCCGAGAGCAGCGCCAGTCCGTCTCCAAGCAGATTGCCCTGCCCTGTGCTGCCGGAAGCGCACAGGAAAACTCCGCTCAGCACGCACGCGCTGACCGCGATTTCGGCGGCGGTTGGTTTTTTGCGCAGGAAAATCACACCGAGCAGCATCACAAAAACCGGCATTGTATACTGGAGGATGATGGCATTTGAGGCCGAGGTCAGCTTATTGGCGCACAGAAACAGGAGCGCCGTCAAGGCGACAAACGTGCCGGCAATCCACTCGGCAGGCCGTTTGGGCAGCCGAAAATCTTTTCGTACACAGCCCAGAACAAAGCTCGCAAAAATCGCCCGGACGCCCACCAGAGAAAGCGAACCCCAGGTGCCAGCCTTTCCCAGCACCCCTTGAGCGCTCCACAAAAGCGCCGCGAGGGCAATCATTCCCATGCCCTTCCAAGACTTTTTCACACAAATCCTCCACGTCATTCGCAAGATGGCAATTCTCAGAAGTATTCTCAGCGTTGTTCGCGCTTCTGAGAATCGCCATAGATTATTTTGGATTATATCATAGCCTGCGCCGACAAAAAATAGATATTCCCGTCCCATTTGTCAAAAACGAATTTGATTCACATGCTCACTGTGGCGGCCGCAGGGCGTTTGACGCCGCCTCGCGCTTTTTTCAGGCTCACTGCGAGGCTCAGCCGCGCCTTTTACCAGAGCCCGAGCCGACACGGCCGACCGAAAACCCCTGTGGAACAGCATCCCCGGGTTCTCCGGAAACGAAGAATCCGGGAGCTTGAATCTGTGGTTTCCGGATTCGCGTGGCCCCGGCGGCAGCAAGTGACCGTCGGCTCTGCCGACCCGCAGTTCTTGTGGGGCGCATGCTCGAGTTTTCCGGAAACGAAGAATCCGGGAGCTTGAATCTATGGTTCCCGGATTCGCGTGGCACCGGCGGCAGCAAGTGGCACCGGGCACTGCCCGGCGGAAAAAACGTGATGGTAACATCAGCGCGGTTGACAAGAAAGGACTCTTTCATTAGAATGGTTCGGTAAAGCTGTCATCGGGATATACTATTGTGTGAGGAGTCTTTCACCTTGAATATTGTCAGAGAAGACCTGAGAAACATCGCCATCATCGCC
>CAKUFB010000024.1 GCA_934647145.1 uncultured Clostridia bacterium | reverse complement strand
GCGCTCGATCTCATAGCCCAGCTTCTGGCAAGCGAAGGACTCAAACGACACGCACCAGCCGTCTTCCCCTCTGCCCACCACCATCGGCAGGCGGCCCAGACGGTCGCGCGCGGCGATCAGGCGGCCGTTGTCGCGCAGGATGAGGATAGATACCGTTCCCTCGATCACGTGCTGCGCAAAGGCGATGCCCTCGGTAAAGCTGCTCTTCTGGTTAATCATCGTGGCCACCAGCTCGGTGGAGTTGATTTTTCCGCCGGTCATGGCCTCGTAATGGCCGCCGCTGAAGGTCAGGTACTGATCGATCAGCTGGTCGGCATTGTTAATCACGCCCACCGTGCCGATGGCGTAGGTGCCCAGGTTGGAGCGGATGAGCAGCGGCTGCGGGTCGGTGTCGCTGATGCAGCCGAACGCTGAGCAGCCGTGCATTTCGTCGAAGATCCGCTCAAACTTGGTGCGGAACGGGGAGTTCTCAATGTTGTGGATTTCCCGCTGCAGGCCGTTTTCCGGATCGTAGGCCGCCATGCCGCCCCGCCGGGTGCCCAGATGAGAATGATAGTCGGTGCCGAAGAACACGTCCGCAATCGCGTCGCGCCGGCATACCGCGCCGAAAAAACCGCCCATCGTCCTTCCCCCGCCTCAGTTTTCGCCGAACACGCGCTTCATCATTTCCTGATACGCGTCCTCGACGTGGCCCAGGTCACGGCGGAAGCGATCCTTGTCCAGCTTTTCATGGGTCTTCGCGTCCCAGAAGCGGCAGGTGTCGGGCGAGATTTCGTCGGCCAGAACGATGGTTCCGTCGGGCGTCTTGCCGAACTCCAGCTTGAAATCGACCAGCTCCACTCCGCGCTCCAGGAAGAACTTCTTAAGGTAATCGTTCACGCGGAAGGCGTAGTCGGTAATCGTGTCCACGTCCTCGCGGGTGGCCCAGCCGCAGGCCAGGATGTGGTACTCGTTGACCATCGGGTCGCCCAGCGCGTCGTCCTTGTAGCAGAACTCGATCGTCGGGCAGTTGAGGTTCGTGCCCTCGGGCACGCCGAAGCGCTTGGAGAAGGAGCCGGCCGCGATGTTGCGGATGATGACCTCGAGCGGCACGATCTTCACCTTCCTGACCAGCGTGTCGCGCTCGGAGAGCTCCTCGACAAAGTGCGTGGGAATCCCCGCCTCGTCGGACAGCTTCTTCATCAGGAAGTTGGACATGCGGTTGTTGATCACGCCCTTGCCGGTGATCGTGCCCTTCTTCAGGCCGTTGAAGGCGGTCGCGTCGTCCTTGTAGGAGACGATGCAGTAATCGGCGTTGTCGGTCGCAAACACTTTCTTGGCCTTGCCCTCATACATCTGCTCGCACTTTTTCATGGTTCCGTTCTCCT
Source organism: uncultured Clostridia bacterium (assembly GCA_934647145.1). Classification (GTDB taxonomy): domain Bacteria; phylum Bacillota; class Clostridia; order Christensenellales; family Aristaeellaceae; genus CAKUFI01. The sequence continues at coordinate 17,275 of CAKUFB010000024.1, read as the reverse complement.
TTTCTGATATGACCTAGTAATTGTTTACTGATTGAATCGCGCGGAAAGCTCCGCGTCGGCCTCAAGCACCTTCTGCGCGGCCCTTTTGCGGGCGGCGGCCAGCTTTTCGGCCAGCTCCGGCTCGCTCACGGCCAGGATCTGGACGCACAGAAGCGCCGCGTTCACCGCGCCGTCGATCGCCACCGTGGCCACCGGGATGCCCGAGGGCATCTGCACCGTGGACAAAAGCGCGTCCACACCGTCCAGATTCGAGGATTTGACCGGCAGGCCTACCACCGGCAGCACCGTCGCCGCGGCCAGCGCCCCGGCCAGGTGCGCCGCCTTGCCCGCCGCCGCGATGATCGCGCCGAAGCCGTTTTCCCGCGCCTTTTCGGCGAACGAACGCGCCTCGATCGGCGTCCTGTGCGCCGAGTAGACGTGCGCCTCGTAGGGCACGCCGTACTCCTTCAGCGTCGCAATCGCCTTTTCCACCACCGGCAGGTCGCTCGCGCTCCCCATGATGACCGCAACCTTCTTCATCTTCCGTTCTCCTTTCGCAAAAAAACAGATGGGCAGACCAGCTTTGCTCCATAAAACAAATCCAATCTGCCCAGACGGTCGGCAATTCAGCCCCTTCCGCTCCCCTGCGTCACCCGCATTCCGTCAGTCACGGAAAGGTCTATTGACTTTTCAGTACACGAACATTGTAGCATCAAGCCGCCGCAATGTCAAGTTAAAGGCTTGCTATTTCCGAACATTGTCGCGTCATACATAGTTCGTATTCGGCTTTTTTTACAGAATCACGCGGTAGCCCTGCTCGTCCGCCTCCTCGGGCAGGTATCCCGCCTCGCGGTAGCTCTTTGCCCGGGGCATGACGCGCCGAAGCAGCGTATATGCCAGGATGCCCTGCTCGCTCTGGCGGCGGTAGGCCTGGCCGCACCAGGCTCCGCAGCAGACGTCCGGCATGCGCTGAAGCAGCGCGGGCAGATGGTTCCAGGTGGTGGCCAGATAGCCGTAGGCGCCGATGCGGTCAGCCGCCTGCGAAATCATCTCGAAGTTGTTGGGCGCGTCGTCAAAGGCGGCCGGCCACACGTCGAAGCCCTCGCGCATGAAGTACTCGCTGCTGGGCAGCTCGGGGCGATCCATGCGGTACTGCCAGTCGGCCAGTATGATGCGCCGGTCGAGCGAGGAAAGCATTTCGCTGGTGGGATAATCCCTGGTCGATGTACCGTAGGTGGGCGCGGGCCAGGCCCCGTTTTCCAGGTACTGGTCGGCCCAGACGATGGCGCGGCGGCCCTGCGCCTCCAGCTCCTTCGCGAGCGAATTGAGGTAGTCCGGTATGAACCTCAAAAAGTCCAGCCGGCGGCACTGCGGACAGGAGCCGAACGGCGAGGCCTCGTCGCAGCCCAGGTGGAAATACTCGCCCTCTCCGCACAGCTCGATCAGCTCCTCGCGCACCGACCGAAGCAGCCTGTGCGTGTCCGGGTTGCTCAGGCACCACGTCCAGCCGTCCGGCTCGTAGAGCAGCGCGTGGCGCGGGTTCTGGTCGAGCACCACGTGCTTGCCCACCCGACCGCGGCTCATCGGCGCGTGGCCCCAGTGGTTGTACATCGGGATGACCTGCATGCCCAGCGCGCGCGCCTCGGCGATCAGGCGGCGGGTATCCTCTGGGTCGATCGAGTGGTCGGCCCAGTGCAGCTCGGGCAGCGCCCTGAACGGGTACGTGCCCCAGAACTCGAAGATCACGCAGTTCATCTTCAGGTACGCGCTCAGCCGCAGCGCCTTTTTGACCAGCGGCAGGTATTTCGGGAACAGGCACAGGTGAATCGCCCGCCGCGCGATCGCCGGATGGTCTCGCACCAGGCCGCACTCGCAGTAAAAGCGCTCCTCGCCCTCGCGCAGGCAGGTGTAAAACACGCACTGCATAAAAGTATAGAAGGCGTACAGCAGGCCGCGCGCGCTGCCGCCGGTCAGGCGAACCCCCTCGGGGGTCACGCGCGCCAGATACCCCTCTTCCCCCTGCGGCCGCTCGGTTTCGGGCGGGGGCGCGCCGAACACGGCGGTATGCGCGGGCAGCGACGCATCCTCGCGGAAGGACAGCGCGCAGGCGGTCTGGCAGTGCATGAAGAACATCTCGCCCAGCAGCTCGCGCGTCAGGCCGGACAGCTCGCCCGCGGGCACGCGCGCCTCGAGCCGACTCGAAAACTCAAACCGGCCGGGCGCGTCCAGCGCCTCGCGCGGCGCGGGAAAAATGGGCAGCGGTGAATACATGGCAATTCCTCCTTATCCCTTGACCGATCCGATCATGACCCCCTTGACGAAGAAGCGCTGCAAAAACGGGTACACGCACAGAATCGGCGCGGTAGCCACGACGATCAGCGCGTACTTGAGCAGGTCGCTCAGGCCCTGCCTGGCGATGGCGCGCTCAGCGTCAAGGACGTGGCGGCGGCCTGCGGCTACAACTCGGCCAACACCTTCTACAAGGTCTACCGCAAGCACTTCCAGGCCGCGCCGCACACCGCGCGCGCCGCCGGAACTATCAGGCCGCCGGAAGAATAACCCTGCTCACCCAAACTGCTCCACATAGACAAACAGGCCGCTGTCCGCATCGAACAGCGCCACGCGGAAGCCTCTGCCCAGCTCCCCGATCTCCGAAAGCGGCCCGGCCGGCAGCTCAGGCGGGTTCCAGGGCGGGGTCGTTTCGTGATAGAACCAGGCGTCGAAGCACACGTCGTCCCACGCCTGCAGCACTTCCGCCTCAGTCCACAGCGCCGCATGCGCGAAGAGGCGGTAGTCCTGCGCCGTGACCTGCGCCATGTGCCAGCCCACCGTGTGCGCGATTTCCCGCAGCATCGCCGCGCGGTCGGCCGGGGACACGACGAAGGCCCGCTGGGTCAGGTAATCCCGAAAGCCCATCGCGCCGCTGAGGCAATAGTCCGGTGCATAGTCCTTCGAGAGGGAAACCTGCTCAAGCGACGATTCAGCCACGCGAATTGAGTTCAAATGCTCGCTTGCGGTCAGCCTGCCTGCAAAAAACGCCAGCCAGGCGGCAAGCGCCGCAGCGCAGATGGTTAAAAGCCACGCTTTGCCCCGGCTCATCGGTAGTACACCGCCAGGCAGGCGAGCGAGAGCAGGATGCAGGCCGCGCCGCTGAGCAGCAGCGCATGGCGGGGCTTGCCGCGATTCTCGTTCCTGATCTGCTTATAGTCGTAAAAGCTGATGTGATCCCTGGGCTTTTTGAGCGAGGTGAACAGTACCAAGAGCGACTTCACGCCGTAGCCCAGGATGTCGAAAAAGCCGGTTGTGGACACCCAGATCAGTAGTCCCAGGCCGGTCGCCAGCAGCCCGACGACGAAAAAACCGTCGCTCAGGTATCGCGCGTTGAGCTGCACACTCTTTGAAAAGTCCAGGCCGCGCAGTCTGGCCACGGCGAACGCGAGCGCCAGCTCGGCCAGCGCGTGAACCGTATGGGAGAGCGCCTTCCCCCACTTCTTTTTTTCCATATTTCCTCCATGATTGCGCAGAGAGCCGTCCGAATCCGAACGGCTCCCATTGCTTGTTCAGTTGACGCCCATTTCGGCGAGATATTTCTGGTATTCCGCCTCGTTGCACTGCACGAAGTGTCCGGGGACAATTTCGCGCATGGTGGGCTTGTCGACGCTGTAGTCGTGCTCGGCCAGCGGATCGTAGCGGATGCGCTTGCGCTGCTTCTCGTAAACCGGGTCGGGCAGCGGAATGGCCGACAGGAGCGAGCGGGTGTAGGGATGCAGCGGATGAGCAAACAACTCGTCCGACGTGGCCAGCTCGACCATTTTGCCGTAGTACATCACGCCGATGCGGTCGGAGAAGTACTTGACGACGGACAGGTCGTGGGCAATGAACAGGATGGTCAGACCCAGCTCGTGCCTGAGGTCGTTGAGCAGGTTGATGACCTGCGCCTGAATCGACACGTCCAGCGCGGACACCGGCTCGTCGGCGATGATCATCTCGGGGTTCATGACCACGGCGCGCGCCACGCCGATGCGCTGACGCTGACCGCCGGAGAACTCGTGCGGATAGCGGCCGGCGTGCTCGCGCACCAGACCGACCAGCTCCAGCACCCGGAAGACCTTCTCGTCGATGATCTTCTTGTCGCGCTCGCCGCGGATCTTCAGGCCCTCGGCGATGGTCTCGTAGACCGTCATGCGGGGGTCGAGCGAGGCGATCGGATCCTGGAAGATCATCTGGATCTGGGTCACGAAGCGCTGCCCGGCGGCGATGCGGCGGTCGTACTCGTACTGCTTTTTGAGCCTTGAAAGCTCGGGCTCCTTCGCCGCGGCCAGCAGGGGCCTGTACTTTTCGTCGACCTCCTGCACGTTGGCCCTGGCGTAGATCTTGTCGCACTTGTAGTGGTCGTGCTTCGCGGAGGCGATTTCCTTTCGCTGCTCGGCGATGAACCGCTTCAGCTCCTCCTTATGCTCGGGGGACGCGGACTTCATCTCCTCGCGGGCCTTCCTGATAGCCTCTTCGTAGGACATCGTGCCCGCGGCGATGCGCTTGCCCTTGAAGTAAATGCTGCCCGAGGTGATGTTGTACAGCTTGATGATCGAGCGGCCGGTCGTGGTCTTGCCGCAGCCGGACTCGCCGACCAGGCCGAACACCTCGCCCTTCCTGACGTCGAAGGTCACGTCGTCCACGGCCTTGACCGACTTGAAATACTGGCACAGATGCTCGACTCTGAGCAGGACTTCCTCGTTCTGATTAGGCATTTGCGCCACCTCCCACTCGGGCCTTCATTTTCTTGATTCGGTCGGTCACCGTCCTGGGCGGATCCATCTTGGGCGCGTTCGGGTGCAGCAGCCAGGTCGCGGCCCAGTGCGTGTCGGTGATCGGGAAGACGGGCGGCTGCTCCTCGAAGTCGATCTTCAGCGCGTAGCGGTTGCGCTCGGCGAATGCGTCGCCCTTGGGCGGGTAGATCATGTTCGGGGGCGTACCCGGGATGGCCTCGAGCTTCTCCTTGGTCTCAAGGTCGGGCATGGACGAGAGCAGCGCCCAGGTATACGGGTGCGCCGGCTCGTAGAAGACCTCCTCAGCCGTGCCGTACTCGACGATCTTGCCCGCGTACATCACGGCGATGCGGTCGGCCATGTTGGCCACGACGCCCAGATCGTGCGTGATGAAGATGATGGACAGGTTGCGCTCCTGCTTCAGGCGATTGATCAGCTCCAGGATCTGCGCCTGAATGGTCACGTCCAGCGCGGTGGTCGGCTCGTCGCAGATCAGGATGTCCGGGTTGGCGGCCAGCGCGATGGCGATGACGATGCGCTGACGCATGCCGCCGGAGAACTGGAACGGGTAGGCGCGATAGCGCTTGCGCGGCTCGGAGATGCCCACTTCCTCCATCAGCTTGAGCGCCTTGTTCTTGGCGCGGCGCTTGGTCATCTTGTCGACCATGCCGGACGCGCTTTCCTTCAGGCTGGCGATCAGGTTTTCGGTCTTGGCCAGCTTGTCCTCGATCGGCTCGCGCTCGTTGAGCTCGATGTAGTGCCCGCGCAGGCGGACGATCAGCCGCTTCATGTTCTCGCGCACCAGCTCAAGGTCGATCGTCGAGGCCGCCGCGACCTTCCAGTCGGGCTCCTTGCCCCTGGCGACCAGGCGGTTGTAGCGCTTCATCTGGCGCTCGTACTTCTTTTCCTTGCCGGCGTTGGTGCGCCTGCCGGTGAAGTAGGTCTTCATGTAGTCCTTCAGGCTGCGCTCGAAGGTGCGCGCGGCGCTGTCCTTGATCACGTCGAGCGAGTTGATGGACGCGTTGACCGCGCGGGTGACCTCGTTCACCATCTGCTCAAGCGCCTTGTCCTCGGGCATGCTCTTCTCGATCTGCGCGTAGGCCTTGTCCAGCGCTGCGACCGCGTCCTCGCGCTTTTTCAGGTATTTCTTATCGTCGGCGGCAATGCTCTTCATCGCCTGCTCGACGAAGGCGTCCATAAAGTGCTCGCTGAGGTGCTTCGCAAAGAAGGCGTTCTGCTCCTCCTGCGTACCGTCAGGACAGCCCTTGCCGTGCTCCTCGAGGTAGAAGCCCATCGCGAAGAAGTCGGGGCGGGTCTTTCCGACCGCCTCCCTGAGGATTTCGTCCAGCGCGCGCAGGTGTCCCGCCGTCTGGGTAAAATCCTTCGCCTTGACCTGGCTGTTCAGGCCGCTGAGAAGCGCGGCGGTATGCGTCCTGAGCTCGACGCCGCGATCGCCGGACACGACGAACGGGTTGACGGCGTTGTTTGCGAACTCCTTCACCTCGCCCAGGCGGGTGCGCGCGTCGGTCAGCGCGTTCTTCTCGATCAGGAACAGGATGTTCTCGATCTCGACCAGCGCTTCCTGCGCGGCTTCAAAGGCCTCATTATAGCCGCGTTCCAGCGCGATGTGCTTCATTTCGAAGCGGCGGAACTGGGCGCACTGCGCCTTGGCCCGCTCCGCGGAGGCCGGGTCGCTCTCGCACATGACCTTTTCGAGCAGGCGCATTTTTTCGTTGAAGTTCTCGCGGTTGCTGCGCTGGCGCGCCTTCCCCTTGAGCATCATGGCCTCGGTCAGCTGCTTGCCGATGCGCATGATGGGGTTCAGGCTGGACAGCGGATCCTGAAAGATCATGGAGATCTTGTCGCCGCGAATCCTGTAGAAGTCGTCCTCGCTGATCTTGAGCAGATCCTGTCCGTCGTAGAGAATCTCGCCGTCCTCGACGATGGCGTTGCCGGCCAGTATGCCCAGGATGGCCTTGGAGGTGACGGACTTGCCCGAGCCGGACTCGCCCACGATGGCGAGCGTCTCGCCCTTGTGAAGGTCAAAGCTGATGTCCCGCACCGCCTGTACCTTGCCGGAGACTGTGCGGAATGAAATGCGCAAATTGCGAACCTGCAGTTTCTTCTCCATCTTATTCCACTCCTCTCAGCGAAGGATTGAAGGCATCGCGCAGGCCGTTGCCAAACAGGTTGAACGAAACTTCCAGCAGCGAGATGAACAATGCCGGGAAGAAGATGATGTAGGGATCGGTCGCCAGGTAGCCGCGTCCGTTGGCGAGCATCGTGCCCACGCTGGTCATCGTGGAGGACTCCAGGTTGACGATGCCCAGGTAGGTCAGCGAGGACTCGCTGAAGATGACGCCCGGGATGACCAGCACCGAGCCGGTGATCAGCGTGCCCAGCGAGTTGGGGAAGATGTGCTTGAACATCAGGCGCATGTCCTTCGCGCCCAGCGTGCGGGCGGCCAGGATGTACTCCTGTCCCTTGAAGCGGTAGAACTGCATGCGCACGCGGCTGGCCATGCCGATCCAGCCGGTCAGCACAAAGGCGAACAGCAGCGCCGGTACCACGCCGACCTTGTTGGCCAGGTGCAGCTGGAACAGCGTGGTCACAACCATGAAGGGCACGCCGTTGAGCACGTCGCTGATGCGCTCCATGATCATGTCGATCGCGCCGCCGTAGTAGCCCTCGATCGCGCCGTAGACCGAGCCGATGAGCAGGTTGATGAACGAGATACAGATGGCCAGCATAAAGCTGAAGCGCGCGCCGGCCGCCAGGCGGGTCAGGATGTCCTGGCCGCGGGCGTTGGTGCCGAAGGCGAAGGCCGGCTCAAAGCCATAGCGGTACTGGAAGTAGTTGTACAGGCTCACGCGCACCACGTAGGACTTGGCGGCGGCGGTACCGGTCACGCGGGCATAGGCCAGCGGCTTTTCGGGGTCGTTGTCGGCCGCGATGCGCAGGCTGTGATAGCTGGTGTCCTCCGGCGTGGTCGTGCGGTAAATGGACACGAACTCGCCGTTCTTGTCCAGCTTCGGAATGCCCTTTTTATTGGCCTCATACCAGACGTTGGCGTCGGTCTGCTTGGAATCGGTGATAGCCGGATAAATGACCTGTATGCCGTGCTCGTCCTGCCAGGCCTGTATGCTTTCGTACTCTGCGGGGGTCAGGGTCATGTAAAGCATGCCCATCTTATAGTAGTTATCCAGCTTGATGTCGTAGAAACGGGACTTCTTGCTGGCAGTGGGATCCTCATAGTTCTCGCGATAGACCTCGAGAATCGGGTCAAGGCCGGTCTCCTCGCCGATCGCCTTGTAGTTCAGGTAGACCGAGGCGTTGATGGTCAGCTTGGAGGTGCCGTCGATCCCCAGCCAGGTGATCTTGGGCGGGAGCTTGCCATAGTGCAGGTAGGTCGTGTCGGTCAGCGCGCGGGAATAGGTGGTCTCGCAGAAGATCGGCACAAAGATGGCGTACAGCACCAGCACCAGGATGATGACTGCGGCCACAACCGAGCTCTTATTGCGGCAGAAGCGCAGCCACACGTCCTTGAAATAGCCGATGGGCTTGGTATCGAACTTTTTGTCGTGGATCCGGTCGCCCTGATCGACAAACTGGAACTTCTCCGCCGGGATGTTCATGTATTCTTTCTTGTCCATCACTTTTTACTCCCCATTCTGATTCTCGGATCGATGAAGCCGTAGCTGATGTCGACAATAATGCCGGACGCCAGGCCGATGAACGTGTAGAAGGCGGAAAGCAGCATAAAGAAGTTATAGTCCGGCGTGGCGGCGGTAATCGAGGCCACGTACAGCGGGCCGACGCCCGGAATGCCGAAGATCTGCTCGATGATCAGCGAGCCGGACATGATGCCGATGAATTCGCCGAGAATCATCGGGAAGATGGGCACCATCGCGTTGCGCAGGGCGTGACGGACGGTGGTCTGCGCGCGGGAAAGGCCCTTGGTGCGGGCCAGGAGCAGGTAGTCGCTGGTCAGCACCTCGGTCAGCTCCGCGCGGGTGTAGCGGGTCAGGCCGGCAACCGTGCCAAAGCCGAGCGACAGCACGGCGGGCACCATCGAGACGAAGGTCTTCCAGGTGAAGTAGTTATAGCCCGCCTCCATCTGGAACGGGAAAACACGGAGCTTGAAGCACAGGAAGTACTGCACGAGGAACGCATACACGTAGCTGGGCACCGAAACGAAGATCATGACCGCGGTGGAAATGAAGTGATCCTGCCACTTGTTCTTCTTGAGCGCGGCGTAAATGCCGAACATCAGACCCAGCGGCACGCCGAAGATCATGGTATAGGCGTTGACAATGACGGTAGCGGGCATCTTTTCCATGAACTTGTCCCAGACGTTCTGGCCCAGGTACAGGCTCTCGCTGATGCCCCAGTCGCCGCCCAGCAGCGTCTTGCGCACGAAGATGGCATACTGCTCGATCATGGGCTTGTTATAGCCCAGCGCTTCGCGGCGCATTTCGATCAGCGCCATGTCCTTGCCAAACTGTTCCGCCGGCTTATTCGGCAGCATTTTCACCAGCACAAAGCACATGGAGATAATGATGAGAAACACCATCACCATGAGCAGAATTCGCTTCAGTACGTACTTGAGCATCGTTTCAAACTCCCCTCCTCATTCGCTGCGTCTGCATACGGATCGCGTGTACAGACGCAGCGAATGACTCGTTTGACGAAATCGTTCGCGCGGAATGCGACAGGATGCCGGGAAAAGAGGGATGCGAACATCCCTCTTCCCCCGGCGATACCTGAGGCATTCGTATGCGTCAGGTAAATCCAGATGGATTACTTGTAGTTCAGAGTGCCGCCCTGCTCAGCCACGAAGGCATCCCACTCGGCGTCGGTGTAGTTGAAGGTCATGTACTTCACGCCGCCGCGGCCCATCGGGAAGAGCTCATCCTCGGTGTAGTACTCGACCTTCATGCCCTTCAGGTGGGCGCTGGAGGAGTTCATCAGCGGGATGAAGTCGTAGTGCATCAGCACGGTGCTTTCCAGAGTGCCCAGAATGGTGATACGGTGGTCGGCTTCCTCGGCGTCGGTGGAGTAGGGGAAGCACAGCTCGACCGTTTCGCCGGCCGCGTTCTTGCCTTCGACAGGATCGCCGGAGATGGCCTTGGTCCAATCCCAGACGGAGGCGGTGTAGGTCTCGTCGCCCAGGGTGATCTCGAGCATATCAGTAGTGGTGTCCCAAGCGGGGTCATACTGATAGTTGGCGTTGGTGTAGGCTTCAATCAGGCCGTAGGGATCGAAGGTGGAGCCGGTCCAGCCCACGCCGAAGAGCATGTCAACCTGGTTGGACTTCAGCGCATCGGAGTAGCCGTTGCCCAGCGTGCCGTCGCGGGTGAAGGTCAGCTTGCCCTCGAGCTTGGTGCCCTTCACGGCCTCGGTGTAGTTGTTGACGATGAAGTCATAGCCGTTGTTGTAGAAGGTGGAGGTGGTGTTGGGGGTGCCCACGCAGATCTGCACCACGTCGTCCTCATCCATCAGGCCCTGCTCGATCGCCTGATCATAGGCGGCGTCGAAGTGGGTCTTGGCCATCTCCAGGTTGTAGCCGGTGATGGAGTCGATGGCGTCGTCGATGGTGGCGTAGGTCTTGCCCTCGCCGATCTCATCGGTCAGGCCCCAGAAGTCCACGACGACCTGCTTGGCCACGTCGGTGTTGCGGTAGAAGATACCATTGTCCGGGTCGGCGACGATCTGGCTGCCGTACAGCGCGTAGGCGGGGCCGTTCGTCGGAGAGGTGGACAGGCAGAACTTCGCGCGATCCATGGCCAGGGACATGGCCATACGGAAGTCCTTGAGGGTCAGGATGGTCTTGTTGATGTTCTCGCCGGCAGTCTTCTGAGCATTCTCCAGCGCGGCCTTGTCGGGGTTGAAGGCCATGGCGAACACGGAGTCGCTTTCCTCATAGTAGAGGTAGTCGGAGCCGGCGTAGGCTTCCATGTCGTCCTTGCTCATGCCATACCTGTCCAGCTGGCCGTTCAGGAGCATCTCGAGACGGGTGGCCGGCTCGGCGACGTAGGTCCACTTGAGGGTGGTCGCCTGGTAGATGTCGGGATCGTCGTTGAAGCCGAACCAGGAGTCGTTGCGCTCCAGGGTGATGACCTTATCGGACTGGAACTCGGTCATCTTGTAGGGGCCCCAGGAGGGAGAGGTCTCGACGCTGGTGCCGTAGGTGCAGTTGTACACGCCGTCGGTCTCGGTGATGCACTCCTCGTACACGTCGGCCTTGACCAGCCAGGTGTCCGTCATGGAGTACCACAGATAGAAGCCCTCCAGCGACTTGGTCAGCACCAGGTCGAAGGAATAGTCGTCGTGCTGGATGAAGCCGACCTTGTCCCAGGGGAACTCGGGATAGGTGTACTTCACGAACAGCTCTTCCAGAGCGTAGCCCTTGGCGCTCTCTTCATCGACGCCGACTCCGGCGAGAAGCTCAGCGCCCGCGCCCGCGGTGAAGAAGTCGTACATTTCCTTGATGGTCACGCCGGCGTCGGCGGTGGCGTCCTCAGCGGCGCCTGTCCAGGCCTTGGCGGTGAAATCATAGGTGTCGCCGAAGGAGTTGTTCCAGTTGACATAGGCTTCCTCTTCGCCGTGGGCGGCCAGGAACTCGTCAACGGTCTCAACGCCGTCGATATCCATGTAGGCCGCGATGGAAACATCGCTCTCGACGCTGCTCTTGGCGTAGTTCTCAGCGCCGGTGATGACCATGTTGCCGGAGTAGAAGCTGTCCGCGCGGTAGTTGGCGGCCTTGGGATTCAGGCGGATCTTCGCGGAATCGATATAATCCTTGGCGGTGATGGGGGTGCCGTCATCCCAGGTCATGTCCTGACGGATGGCCACGCGCCAGGCGCGGGCGGTTTCGCCTTCCTTGATGTTCCAGTCGGCGCCGACGTACTCAGCCGTCACGTCCTCCGGGAATTCGGCGGCGGCCAGCGGCACAACCTTGTAGCCGTCCATGTCTTCGTTGTATTCGAAGCTGTACAGGCCGTTGCCCAGGAAGTCAGTGTAGGTGGAATCCGTGTTGGTCTTCGTGCGCATCGGATCCCACACCGTGGGGAACTCTTGGATCGCCAGGTTGTAGGTATAGCTGTCCTTGGCGGCGTCGCCTTCAGCGAAAGCGAAGCCGGAGAACATCATGCAAACAACCAGGGCCAGTGCGAGGAGTCTCTTCATGTCTAAATCACCCTTCTTCTAAAATTTCCGCAAGTTCAGTCAAACTAACGGTTATCCTTATTATACCGTAGCGCCATTTTGTTGTCAAGCGTGGAAATGTGACAGTTAGAGGCGAATTAGCGCGGGATTCAGGGCGGATTAGAATCCGGGCGGGTTCCCGCGTCCCAGTTCTATATAATGGAAGCGACTGCCCCCACGTCCGCCGGGCGGCTGCGGGCCTGAGCGAACAAATCCTTTACACACGCGCACTCTAACAATTCTTCGAGCGTGATGTCACCGCTTTGTAATAACAGACTTCGGTCTTTATTCGCGCCCTGTTTCGCCCCATTATTCAAAACAGACCGGAGTTTGTTTGTGCTCTCCCGCGCAAAAGAGCCGCCCGAAAGGACGACTCTCCCCCGCGTTCGATCAGCCGATGTGATCCTTTCCGCCCATGTACATGCGCAGCGCCTCGGGAATCGCGATCGTGCCGTCGGCGCGCAGGTTGTTCTCCAGGAAGGCGATCAGCATGCGCGGCGGAGCCACGACGGTGTTGTTGAGCGTGTGAGCCAGGTACTTTTTGCCGTCCTCGCCCTTGACGCGGATGCCCAGACGGCGCGCCTGCGCGTCGCCCAGGTTGGAGCAGGAGCCGACCTCGAAGTACTTCTTCTGGCGCGGAGACCAGGCCTCGACGTCGCAGCTCTTGACCTTCAGGTCGGCCAGGTCGCCCGAGCAGCACTCCAGCGTGCGCACCGGGATGTCCAGCGTGCGGAAGAAGGCGACCGAGGTCTGCCACAGCGTGTCGTACCACTTCATCGAATCCTCGGGCTTGCAGACCACGACCATCTCCTGCTTCTCGAACTGGTGGATGCGGTACACGCCGCGCTCCTCGATGCCGTGCGCGCCCACCTCCTTGCGGAAGCAGGGGGAGTAGCTGGTCAGGGTCTGGGGCAGATCCTTTTCGGGCAGGATGGTGTCGATGAACTTGCCGATCATCGAGTGCTCGCTGGTGCCGATCAGGTACAGATCCTCGCCCTCGATCTTGTACATCATGTTCTCCATCTCGGAGAAGCTCATCACGCCGTTGACCACGTTGCCGTGAATCATGAAGGGCGGCACGTAGTAGGTGAAGCCGCGGTCGATCATGAAGTCGCGCGCGTAGGACAGGATGGCCGAGTGCAGGCGGGCGATGTCGCCCTTGAGGTAATAGAAGCCGTTGCCGCTGGTCCGGCGGGCGCTGTCCAGGTCGATGCCGTTCAGGCGCTCCATGATGTCCACGTGGTAGGGAATCTCGAAGTCGGGCACGACCGGCTCGCCGAAGATCTCGTTCTGCACGTTTTCGCTGTCGTCCCTGCCGATCGGCACCGAGGGATCGATGATCTGCGGGATGACCAGCATGCGCTCGCGAATCTGCGCGGCGTACTCCTCTTCCTTCTTCTCCAGCTCAGCCAGCTCGCCGGCCATCTGCGCGACCTGCTTTTTGGCCTTCTCGGCCTCGGCGCGCTGACCCCTGGCCATCATGCCGCCGATCTGTTTGCTGATGACGTTGCGCTGGTTGCGCAGCGCGTCGGCCGCCTGAATGGTCTGGCGGTTGAGCTTGTCCAGCTCGATCACCTCGTCCACCAGGGGCAGCTTCTGATCCTGAAACTTCTTGCGGATGTTCTCGCGCACCAGATCGGGATTGGTGCGCAGCAGGTTGATGTCGATCATGCTCTGTTCCTCCTCAAAAAAATTAAGCCCTCCGATCCCACTGTCTGGGACGGAAGACTCCGCGTTGCCACCCAGCTTGCCGCATAAAGCGACCGCCTCGCCGCGCTGTAAGGGGCGCGCCCCTCCGGCTCGTCGCCGGCTGCTCGGAAAGTGGAACGAGCGCCTCCGCCGCCGGTTCACAGCACACCCGGCTCTCTGAGGACCTTGGCCGCTCATAGTTTTCCTCAAACGCTTTATCCAATTATACCCCAAACCACCCCGCATTGCAAGTAAAATCTCGCGGCGTTTTTGCACGCATGCCTTGCGGGCGGGCGGGGCCTGTGCTATAATGTGTGCGGTTATTCGACCGATCACTGCACATGGGTGCGCATCGGCATGCGGGGCCCGGCAGGCCTCGCGGAACGGGGTGAGAATCCCCGACAGGAGCCGCTGCTGTGAGAACGCGAGCCGACCTCCCGGCGTGAAGAACGCGGCCATTGGGATATTTTCCTGAGAAGGCGGAGTCAGGCGCTTGAGCTTCAAGTCAGAATACGGCCGGCGCACCCCACGCAAAACGCCCCCGGCGAACGGGGCGGTGTGGCTGTGTGCCCTTTTTGCAATGGGCAGTTTCGGAATATAATGAAGGGACTGACCCCTGATGAAACACCTGAAGAAGCTTTTGTGCCTGGCCGTGGCGCTGGCGCTGATCTGCTGCTGCGCCTTTGCCGAGGCCCCCACGACCGACCGCGAGGGCAACGAAATCGCGCTGCCCGCCGAGGTCAGCAAGCTCATCTCCCTGGCCCCCGCCTGCACGCAGGTGGTGATGGACCTGGGCCTGACCGACCGGCTGATCGCCGTGGACGCCTACTCCGCGGCCTACTGGCCGGAGCTCGCCGAGCTGCCCCAGTTCGACATGTTCGCGCCCGACGCGGAGCAGCTGGCCGCGCTCGAGCCCGACCTGATTCTGCTGTCCAGCATGTCCGCCTTCTCGGGCGGCGACGCGCTGGAGGCCCTTCGCAAGGCCGGCGTGTGTCTGGCCGCCATTCCCTCGAGCGAGTCTCTGGCCGCCGCGCAGGACGACGTGCGCTTCATCGCCGCCTGCCTGGGCGCGCAGGACAAGGGCGAGGAGCTGGTCGCGGAGATGCAGGCCGTCATCGATCAGGTGGCTGAAATCGCCGCCGCGATCACCGAAAAGAAGACCGTGTTCTTCGAGATCAGCGCTCTGCCCTACCTCTACTCGGGCGGCGCGAACACCTACCTGGACGAGCTGATCACCACCTGCGGCGCGGTCAACGTGCTGGGCGATCAGCAGGGCTGGGTGTCCGTCGAGGCGGAGTCGGCCGTGGCGCTCAATCCGGACGTGATCCTGACCAACGTCAACTACATCGAGGATCCGGTCACCGAGATCCTGAGCCGTGAGGGCTGGGAGAACGTGACCGCCGTGAAGAACAAGGCCGTCTATTCCATCGACAACCTGGCCAGCAGCCTGCCCAACAACCACCTGGCCGACGCGCTGGTGGCCGTGGCGCTGGCCGTGTATCCGGACGAGTTCGCCTCCCTGGTCGAGGTTGAACCGGCCGCGTAGCGCGGGATGAAGACGCGCATGAAGGTTCTGCTGAGCCTGATCGGACTGCTCGCCTGCCTGTTTCTCGGATTCGGCGTGGGCAGCGTGTCCATCCCGCCCGCGGATCAGCTCGCGATACTGAGTCACAAGCTGCTGGGAAGCGCGCTGCCGGAGCGCGTCCCGGCGGTTCAGGTTTCCATTTTGTGGACGATCCGCCTGCCGCGCGTGCTCGCCGCCCTGCTGGTCGGCGCGTCGCTTGCGGTCAGCGGAACCGTCATGCAGTCGGTTCTGCGCAATCCCCTGGCCTCTTCCTACACGCTGGGCGTGTCCTCGGGCGCCTCCCTGGGCGCCGCGCTGGTCATGCTCGGCGGTTTCTCGATTCTGGGGCGATTCACGCTGCCGGCTTCAGGCTTCCTGTTCGGCGCGGGCACGGTGCTTCTGGCGCTGCGGCTGACCGCGCGCTTCGACCGGAGCTTCTCCAGTCAGACCATCGTGCTGACCGGCATGGTGTTCTCGCTGTTCGTCAGCGCGATACTGACGCTGCTGACCACCTTTGCGGGCGACCGGCTCAAGCAGCTGGTTTTCTGGCAGATGGGCAGCTTTTCGGGGCAGACCTGGGAAAACGTGCGCCTGATCGCGCCGATTCCGCTGATTTGCCTGGCGCTGCTTGTGCGCCGCGCGACCGAGATGGATCTTCTGACCTTCGGCGACGAGCAGGCGATGTCCGCAGGCGTGCCGGTGCGGCGGGTCAAGCTGCTGCTCCTGCTCCTGTCCACGCTGCTTTCCGGGTCGGTCGTGGCGTTCGTGGGCGTGATCGGCTTTGTCGACCTGATCGCCCCGCACGCGGTGCGCCGCCTGTTCGGCAGCCGCCACCGCCTGACCCTGCCCATGAGCGCGGTCTATGGCGGCGGGTTCATGGTGCTGTGCGACCTGCTTTCGCGCACGCTGCTCGCGCCCAGAGAGCTGCCCGTGGGCGCGATTACCGCGCTGGTGGGCGCGCCGTTTTTCGCCTGGCTGTTTCTGCGCGGGCGCAGGGAGGGTTGACGCATGCTGGAATTTCAGAACGTATCCGCCGGCTATGGCGCGCAGGACGTGCTGCGCGGCCTCACCTTCACCCTGCAGGCCGGCGCGAACTACTGCCTGCTCGGCCCGAACGGCTGCGGCAAGACCACGCTGCTTCGCGCCGTCGACGCGCTGATTCCGCACAGGGGGCGCATCCTGCTCTGCGGCGAGGAGGTTTCGTCGATTCCGCGCGAGCGTCTGGCCGGTCGCCTGGCGCTGATGAGCCAGAGCCACGAGGTTTATTTTCCCTATACGGTGCAGGAAACCGTGCTGCTCGGCCGGTACCGGCGCATGAAGCGCGGCCTTTTCCGCGGCGCGTCGCGCGAGGATCTCGAGGCGGTCGAGCGGTGCCTTGAGGCCGTCGGGCTGTGCGGCCTGCGCCGAAGGCCGATCGATCAGCTCTCCGGCGGGCAGCTGCAGCGGGTGTTTCTGGCGCGCGCGCTGGCGCAGGAGCCGGACGTGATCCTGCTCGACGAGCCGGCCAATCACCTGGACGTGCGGCATCAGGTCGAGCTGATCGATTACCTGAAGCAGTGGTCGAGGGACGGCAGGCACATGGTCATCGGCGTGTTTCACGACGTGAACCTGGCGCTCCGGCTGAGCGAAAACCTGCTCTTCCTCAAGGACGGCCGGCTGCTTCGATCAGGGCGGTTCGATGAAATCTGTGACCGCGCGTTTCTGTGGGAGGTGTTCGGCCTGGATCTGGCCGGGTACATGCTGGAGTCGCTCGAAACCTGGCGGCGGCTCGACGCGTAACAGACCGAAGTCTGTTTCTCGCATGTCAAAACAGACCGCATTCTGTTTTTGAATGTGGTCTTAGACTGTCGAAAACCCCCAGAGAGCTCGAGAGGGCCGCAGCCCTTTCGACCGGGCAGTGCCCGGTTCCACTTGCTGCCGCCTCTCCATAAGATTGGTAGTGCAAATACCAGCGTGGGCACGGGGCGATTTTTTTCGCCGGAAAATCCCTTTTTCAGAGAAAAAATCGTTTCCCTGCGGATTTTGCGACCGGAGCTCGTAGAGCTCAAGCAAAATCTGGTGAGGGTGGAAG
>CAKUFB010000023.1 GCA_934647145.1 uncultured Clostridia bacterium | reverse complement strand
AAGCAAGCTCCCCCGCCACTGCCACCCTCTCCAGTCTCCGCTAAAAATCAAAGATTTTTCGGGCGCGGAGCCTGCAATGAAACGATTTTTGCTTTGGAAAATGGGATTTTCCGTCGCAAAAATCGCCCCGTGCCCACGCTGTGCATTTGCACCGCCCGAACTGGCAACGCCGACAAGAGTTTTTCGGAGAATTCCGGAAAACCGGAGAAATCAGCCGCTTCAATTTATGGCGGCTGGTTTCGTGTTCTGTCCGGCGGCAGCAAGTGGAGCCGGGCACTGCCCGGTCGAAAGGGCTGCGGCCCCCTCGAGCTCTCCCGAGTCTTTTGACAGTCTGTTACGCCGTCATTTTAGCACATTCCTTCTTCCCGCGCAAGAGATTCCCGCCCGAAACGGCGAATTTTTTCCGCGCAAAGAAAAACGGATTCGGGCAAGGTTTGTGGTTGACATGTAGTGTTGAATGTGCTAAACTGTTTCTGAAAAATTTTTCGTGTGCAAAGGAGGAATGAAACCATGCTCAACTGCAACGTCAGGGATTACGGCGCGGTCGGCGACGGCGCGACCATGGACACCAGGGCGCTTCAGGCCGCCATCGACGCGTGCGGCAGGCGCGGCGGCGGGCGAGTCACGCTGGCGGAAGGCCGCTTCCTGTCCGGTACCCTATACATGAGAAGCGGCGTGGAGCTGCGCATCGAGCGCGACGCGGTGCTGCTGGGCTCGGCCGACGGAAACGACTTCCCGGAGCTTGAGACCACGTTCTGGCGCACCGAGTACGCCCCCCGCTTCAACAAGCGCTGCTTCATCTACGCCGAGGGCTGCGAGGACATCGCCATCACCGGCCGCGGCGCGATCGACTGCCAGGGCGAGGCCTACGTCGACCCGCTGCCCGAGGAAAAGCAGACGCTCTGGAGCTATTCGCGCAAGCCGCACCCGGCGGGAGAGGACGGTCTGGTGCACATCGACGGCCGCGCCCACGACCCCATGCGCGTGAGCCTGAGCCCCGGCCGGGTGGTGTTCTTCATCGGCTGCAGAAACGTGCTGGTCGAGGACGTGACCATGCGCAATCAGCCCGCCGGCTGGAGCTACTGGATCTGCGACTGCGACAACGTACACTTCCACCGCGCGCAGGTGCTGGCCTCGGTCGAGTTCCCGAACAACGACGGCATCCACATCAACTGCTGCCGAAACGTCACCGTGTCCGACTGCAACATCACCTGCGGCGACGACGGCGTCGTGGTGCGCGCCTACTCGCTGCCGCTGTACAAAAACACCGCCTGCGAGAAGGTCACCGTGACCGGCTGCAACATCACCAGCCACGCCTGCGGCATCCGCATCGGCTGGATCAACGACGGCGTGATGCGCAACTGCACCTTCTCCAACCTGACCATCACCGAGTCGAACATCGGCCTGGGGCTGTACCTGCCCGGCAATGATTCTCCCCTGCGCTCGAGCGATCAGGGCGAGGAGGCCACGCACATGCAGAACCTGAGCTTCTCGAACATCGTCATGGACAGGATATACTATCAGCCGGTGCGCATCCAAGTGTGCGAGCACAACCTGTGCAAGGCCATCGAGGACATTTACTTCACCAACATCCGCGCCGTCAGCGGCCAGGGCCTGGTCGTCGAGGGCCGGCCCGGCGGTCTGGTCAGGAACATCTACTTCACCGACTGCCACTTCACCCAGCTGCCCTACGACCAGTTCGGCAACAAGTTCGGCGACCGCCTCGCAAAGCGGAATACCGAGCAGAAGCCGCCCCTGTTCCGCTGCGTGGAGAACCTGTCGCTCTCCGGCACCGACTTCACCGTGCGGTAAAATAAGTTTCTCAAGGCACACAACCCCATCCCATAGCATTCCAGATATTGTAAGGAGGATTTTCCCATGCTCAACTGCTTTGTCAAGGACTACGGCGCACTCGGCGACGGCGTGACCATGGACACCAGGGCGCTTCAGGCCGCCATTGATGACTGCGCCAGTCACGGCGGCGGACGCGTCACCCTCGCAGAGGGACGCTTCCTGTCCGGCATGATCCGCCTGAAGGACGGCGTGGAGCTGCGCATCGAGCGCGACGCGGTGCTGCTGGGCTCGACCGACGGCAACGACTATCCCGAAATCGTGACCGACTTCTGGCGCACCGAGTACGCCCCCCGCTTCAACAAGCGCTGCTTCATCTACGCCGAGGGCTGCGAGGACATCGCCATCACCGGCCGCGGCGCGATCGACTGCCAGGGCGAGAACTTCATGGAGCCGCTCCCCGAGGAGCGCGCGATGAAGGCCATGTGGCCCTACGCCCGCAAGCCCCATCCGACCGGCCCCGACGGCCTGGTGCACATCGACGGCCGCGCCCACGATCCGGGCACGGTCAGCCTGACCCCCGGCCGCGTGGTGTTCTTCATCGGCTGCAAAAACGTGCTGATTGAGGACGTGACCATGCGCAATCAGCCCGCCGGCTGGAGCTACTGGATCTGCGACTGCGACAACGTACACTTCCACCGCGCCCAGATACTGGCCTCGGTGCTCTACCCCAACAACGACGGCATCCACATCAACTGCTCCAGGAACGTCACCGTCTCCGACTGCAACATCACCTGCGGCGACGACGGCATCGTGGTGCGCGCCTATTCCGCGCCGCTGCACCAGTACAAGCCCTGCGAGAAGGTCACCGTGACCGGCTGCAACATCACCAGCCACTCGGGCGGTATCCGCATCGGCTGGTATGACGACGGCGTAATCCGCAACTGCACCTTCTCCAACCTCAACATCACCGACTCCACCGTCGGCATCGACCTGCGCCTGCCCAACACGCCCACCGCTCTGCGCGCCGCCACGGGAAAGAGCGAAGCGGACTTCTATGCCTATGGCAGGGGCCTTCTGCCCGACAGCGGCCGCGGCAGCGACCAGGGCGACGAGGATACGCTGGTCGAAAACCTCAGCTTCTCCGACATCACCATGGATCGTGTGTTCTACGAGCCGGTTTACATCAATCTGGGCGAATACAACCGCTGCGAGGCCGTCCGCAACCTGTACTTCAGCAACATCCATGCCTTCGCCGCGCACATGCCCGCCATCATCGGCCGCGAGAACTGCCACGTGCAGAATGTCTACTTCACCAACTGCCACTTCACTCAGATCGACCGCTCGACCATCCCGGATGAGAAGGTCGGCCCCCACTGCGGCCGCGAACACACGCTGCAGCCCTACTTCCGCTGGGTGGATAACCTGGTGCTCAATCAGGTCGCCTTCACGATCAAATAATCCGATTGACAAACCGCAGTCCCCGCCTCCGGGCAATGCCCGGAGGCGGGGACTGCGGTTTGTCGGCTGGGTGAGGCGCCGCTGCCGCTTCGCCCTCCCCCAGACCCCCTCCGACGTCACTGCGCTCTTCACGCCCGCAGCAATCTATTTTTCCCCCTCGCTGCTCCCGCGCAGTCGTCTTGGGCCGGTACATCCCCGCACCCCACCCCGTTCGGCGCGCTTGCGCGCCGAAGAAGGCCGCGTCGCCTGCGACGCGGCAAACGGGCGGCCGCAGCCGCCCGTCAATGCGATTTCCTTCAGGAAATCGCTTCCCTGCGGCCCCGTTGGGGCCGTGGGTGGGGTCTGGGGAGGCGCGGCCGTTCAGGCCGCCCTCCCCAGCGTGCCCGCCCCGCGGCGGCTTCGCCGCCGCGGGGCGGGCGTCCCCTTCGGAGAACACATGGGCTCAGCGAAACAGCCTGGTTCGCCTGAGCGCGTAGTACAGCGGCAGGCCCAGCGCCAGGCACACCACCGCCTCGCCCAGCGCCACGCTGCCCATTGTGAGCAGCAGCGGCAGGCGGAGCGTTTTCGCCAGCACCACGCCCACGATCACGCCGTTCGCGGCCACCGGGCACAGCGCGGCGAGCACCGGCTTTTTGCGCAGCGCGCGCGTGCCGACGGCGGCCAGCAGCGTGGCCAGCGGCCCGAACACCATATCCAGCAGCGACGCGCTGCCCCACAGATTGGCGATCAGGCAGCCGACGGTCAGGCCGGGAATGGCGGCGGGGGTCAGCATGGGCAGCAGAGTCAGCGCCTCGGAGACGCGGAACTGAGTCTCGCCATAGCTGATCGGGGCGAGCAGCACGGTGGTCACGGCGTACAGCGCGGCGATCATCGCGCCGCAGGCCAGGCTGCGGATCGACTGGGAAGTCATTTTTTTCATGTGCTTTTCCTCCATTGCATGTCGCAGTCCGCCCTTCCAGTCCGAAAAAAAACACGGCCCAGGCCGGCCGCGCGTTCAAATCGCCTGCCGCAGAAGGTCTGGGCAGGCGAATAAAACACCTGGTTTTGTTTAGAGACAGGAGGGCCTCGAACTGTCTGTGATTCAATTCCCCTTTATTATAGCCGTGCGGGCGGCCGCCGTCAAGGAAGGAAGTGTTGATTTTACCCGATATGTCTTTTCAAACGGGGCAAACGTGATATAATAATGGCATATGACCATATCAGTCACTATCTAACCATTGAATGGAGCGTGAATCCCATGAAAATTCTGGTTATCAACGCGGGTTCCTCTTCCCTGAAGTATCAGCTGATCGACATGCAGGACGAGTCCGTCATCGCCAAGGGCCTGGTGGAGCGCATCGGCATCGAGGGCAGTAAGCTGACGCACAAATACAGCGGCAGGGAATTTGAGCTGACCGCGCCCATGAAGGATCATTCCGCGGCCATGAAGTACGTGCTGGACGCGCTGATGGACGCGGAGCACGGCGTGATCAGGAGCATCGACGAGATCGGCGCGGTGGGTCATCGCGTGCTGCACGGCGGCGACAAGTTCACGGCCTCCTGCATCATCGACCAGCCCTGCATGGACGCGATCGAGGAGTGCATCCCGCTGGGCCCGCTGCACAATCCGGCCAACCTGATGGGCATCCGCGCCTGCCAGTCGGTCATGCCCGGCACCCCCATGGTGGCCGTGTTCGACACCGCCTTCCATCAGACCATGTCCCGAACCGCCTACATGTACGGCATTCCCTATGAGTTCTATGAGAAGTACCACATCCGCCGCTACGGCTTCCACGGCACCTCTCACCGCTTCGTGTCCGCCCGCGCGCTGGAGCTGCTGGGCCTTGAGGGCAAGGAAAGCCGGATCGTCGTGTGCCACCTGGGCAACGGCTCGTCCCTGAGCGCCGTGGTCAACGGCAGGTGCGTGGACACCAGCATGGGTCTGACCCCGCTGGAGGGCGTGCTGATGGGCACCCGCTCGGGTGACCTGGATCCCGCGGTGGTCGAGTGCATCGCCAACAACGAGCACCTCACCCCCACCGAGACGCTGAACCTGCTCAACAAGAAGAGCGGCCTGCTGGGCCTGTCCGGCGTGTCCTCCGACATGCGCGACGTGTACAACGCGGCCGACGAGGGCAATGAGCGCGCGCGGATGACCCTGGACATCTGGGCCTACCGCGTGAAGAAGTACATCGGCGCGTACGCCGCCGCGATGGGCGGACTGGACGCGGTGATCTTCACCGCCGGCATCGGCGAGAACGACAAGCGCTCCCGCGCCGCGGTCTGCGAGGGTCTGGAGTTCCTGGGCGTCAGGCTCGACCCCGAAAAGAACAACGTCCGCGGCGTCGAGGCGGAGATTTCCGCCGACGACTCCAGGGTCAAGGTCTGGGTCATCCCCACCAACGAGGAGCTGGCCATCGCCCGCGACACGCTGGAGCTGGTTTCCAGGTAATTCATTCCCTTCCTCCCGACGGGCGCGCCGCTCGCCGGGAGGTTTTTCGTATCCGCGCCGCCCGGCATCCTCGCAAATTTCACTTTTCCGGCGCGTGGAATTGTGGTATACTGAAGGGCAATGAGGTGATGGGCTTATGATGCGAATCCTGTTTGTGGACGACCAGCAGCGCGAGCTGGACGGCATGACGCGCATGCTGAACTGGGCGGAGCTGGGCGCGGAGGTCGCGGGCGCGGTGACGGACGGCAGGGCGGCGCTTGAAATCGCGAAGACGCAGCCGATCGACCTGGTGATCTCGGACGTGATCATGCAGAACATGGACGGACTGACGCTGATACGCGAGCTGAAGGCCTGCCGCCCGCAGATCAAGACCGTCTGCATCAGCGGCTTTGACGACTTCAAGTTTGTGAGCATGGCGATCAACAACGGCGCGTCGGGCTATGTGCTCAAGCCGATCCTGGTCAACGAGATGCGGCAGGTGCTCGAGCGCGTGTTCGAGGAAATCCGCAAGGAGCGCAGGGCGCATGAGCGGCGGCAGGGGATTGACCGGTCTTTGCTGGCGCTTCTGTGCGTGGGCGCGGAGAACTGGTGCGGCGGCCTGACCGAGGAGGAAAAGGACACGCCGGTTCGCCTGGCCTACGGGCAGGCGCTGCCCGCGGGCGAGTGCATCTGCCGGCTGGACATGCACGGCGGGGAGTGTCTGTGCCTGCTGGGCGCGGGCATGCAGCCCCCGCAGGGCGCGCTGGTCAGTCCGGTGATTCCGCTGCGCGAGGCGCGGGAGGCCTACCTTTCCCTGCTGGGCCAGACCTCGAAGGTGACCGACGAGCAGGACGCGGTCGCCACCATCAAGCAGAACGTGGAAAAGCACCTGAGCGAGGACGCGGCCACCGAGACGCTGCTTGAGAACGTGTATTTAAGCAGCGGCTACGCAAACGCCCTGTTCAAGAGCGCGACCGGCATGACCATCCACCGCTACGTGGTGTTCAGGCGGCTGGAAAAGGCGGCGCAGCTGCTGATCGAGCAGCCGGAGACCCGCGTCAAGGACATCGCCTGGCAGTGCGGCTTTTCGGACGCGTCGCACCTGATCAACAGCTTCCAGAAGACCTATGACATGACCCCCGAAAAGTATCGCAGGAGGAACGCCAGGCCGTGAAAGACCATTCTCTCAACGCCCGCGGCCTGTCGCTGACCGGGCGGCTGATGCTGACCATACTGCCCATCCTGCTGGGCGTGATGATTCTGTTCGGCCAGCAGAGCAACCGCCTGTACGCCGACACGATTACGAACGAGCTGGTCGAGCAGCTGGAGCTGCAGCTGGACAGCGTGGCCTCGCAGCTCAGCGGCAGCCTGAGCGAAATCAACCGCATGGGGTTTTACGTCTACGCCCATCAGGAGCTGCGCGACGAGCTGGCCCGGGCGCTGTTTCACCCGGACGACTTCACCGCCGCCGACCGCATTTCGCTGCAGAGCGACCTGATCGAGCCGATGATGCGGATGATCGACAGCCCCGGAAACTACTCCTACATCCTCTATCCGGTCTCCGACAGGGTGTTCTGCGACTATTCCAACGTGCGCCCGCTGTCCACGTTTCCGGAAGCCCTGCCGCTGGAGGAAATGATGAGCGGCGGCTATGCGCATACCTTTTATCATATGGCCAGCTTCAAGCAGGAGAAGCGCGTGCTTCCGCACCTGTGCATCACCCGGGTGATCTACTATTCCGACCGCACCCCGCTGGCCGTGCTGCTGACCACCGTGCGCGCGGACAGGCTGGAAAAGGCCATTCAATCGATCCTGCCCGAGGAGGACGCGTATTATTACCGCTGCGCGCTGGAGAACGGCGACGTGGTCTTCGAGGGCGGCGTGCGCGAGGACGACATGATCTTTATGAACGAGAGCACCTTCGGCGGCAAGGCGCGCCTGGAGTACGGCGTGCGCCCCAGCCTGATCGAGGAGCAGCTCGCGGCGCAGAACCGGGAGCTCGTGCGCTTCGCGGTTCTCATGCTCAGCGCGGCCATGCTGCTCATCGCGGTGCTGTCCAACCTGGTTATGCGCAGGATGCAGCTGGTGCTGCGCAAGTTCAGCCGCCTGACGCCCGGCCAGGAGCTGACCGAGGCGCCCATCTCCGGGCGCGACGAGGCCGCCCTGCTCGACCAGACCTTCACCCGGCTCTATCGCGACTACCGCGCCGGCGTGATCAGCCAGCAGAAGCTGCGGGAGAGCCAGCGCCTGCTGGAAAACAACCTGCTGCTCTCGCGCATCAACCCTCACTTCCTATATAATACGCTCTCCGCCATCCGCTGGAACATGCCGGTGGAGAACTGGGGCACGATCGACGAGCTGGTCGCCTTTTACCGGGGCATTTTGAGCAAGGGCAAGGAAATCGCGCTTTTGTCCGGCGAGCTGGAGCTGATGGGACAGTACCTGTCGCTGCAGCGGTTTACCTACTCGCGCAGGATCGACTACTCCCAGGAGCTGGCCGAGGGCACCGCCTCGCTGTTCATCCCCAAGTTCATCCTGCAGCCGGTGTTCGAGAACGCGCTCAAGTACGGCGGCGGCGAGGAGACCATCCGCCTCATCTTCCGCGCCCGGCTGGACGGCGACCTGCTGATCTTCTCGCTGCAGAACGACGGCGCGCCCATCGACGAGGAGACCAAGCGCCGCCTCAACGGCCTGAACCTGCTGGCCGAGGATCCGCTCTACAGCATGAACTTCGACAAGGACGACGCGTTCGGCTACGGCGTGTTCAACGTCATCATGCGGCTGCGGCTGCTGTTCGGCTTCGGGTACGGGCTGTGGCACGAGCGGCCCCCGGAGGGCGGCACGCTGGCGCGGTTCATACTGCCCGCCTGCCCGCAGCCGGAAATGCTGAAGAATTGGAAAAAACGCGACTGACGGATTGATATTTTGCAACTTGAACCGGTTTTTTGTACAATTCAGGTGAAACTGCGGCGTTGCTTTCAATCAACTGCCGCAGTTTTTACAACAATTTTGAGCGCATCTGTGATAATATATTAGGAGACGTGTTACGTATGTTTTAGAGCATGGAAGGAGCAATGAATATGGCCCAGGAGAGCATGAAATCCTCCGGCGCGATGAGTGCGGCGGAAGTCAGGCGCATCGCCCAGCGGAGCGGCAAAAAATTAGCGAGGAATCGCTTTAAGAAGAGTTTGAGCCTGTACGCGCTGCTGATTCCGGGCCTGTTTATGATTATACTGTTCCACTACGTGCCCATGTACGGCCTGGTGATCGGCTTCAAGAAGTACAACATCTTCGCGGGCAGCAGCCCGTTCGACGCCATCCGCCTGAGCCCGTGGGTGGGTCTGGACAACTGGAACAGGCTGTGGGTTCTGAGCAAGTTCCGCCAGGCGATCATCAACACCTTCGTCATCAGCGCGATGAAGATTGTCATCGGCTTCCCGATTCCGATCATCCTGGCCCTGATGATCAACGAAGTCCGCGGCACGATCACCAAGCGCGTGCTGCAGACGGTCATGTACCTGCCCCACTTCATCAGCTGGGTGGTCGTGGGCGCGCTGTTCATGAACATCCTGGGCACGACCGGCATCGTCAACAGCTGGATTAACGCCATGGGCGGTCAGACGCAGAAATTCTTCATGGACAACCGCTGGTTCCGCTGGATTCTGCTGCTGACCAGCGTGTGGAAGGAATCCGGCTGGGGCACGATCGTATACCTGGCGGCCATCACCGGCATCGACCCGGCGCTTTACGAGGCGGCGAGGATCGACCGCGCCAATCGCCTGCAGCAGATCTGGTACGTCACCCTGCCCGGCATCGCCGGCACGATCGTCATGATGCTGATCCTGCGCCTGGGCGGCATCATGGACGCGGGCTTCAGCCAGATCCTGGTCATGTACAACTCCACGGTCTACAAGTCCGGCGACATCATCGGCACCTTCGTCTACCGCGAGGGCATCGGCAAGTTCAACTGGAGCCAGGGCACGATCGTCGGCTTCTTCAACTCGATCATCAACATGATCCTGATGCTGGGCGGCAACTACATCAGCCGCAGGATGACCGAACGCAGCATCTGGTAAAGAAGGGAGCGCAGAAAAATGAGCAAATCCGAAAACAAGGCGGCCGACCGCAAAAGATCGCGCTCGAACGAGACCTTTGCCCTGACCGGAGGCGAGCGCACCTTCGAGACGATCAACCTGATTGTGCTGATCATTATCGGCGCGCTGATGCTGTTCCCCTTCCTGAACATGGCGGCCAAGTCCTTCTCCAGCGAAAACGCCATCCTGACCGGCAAGGTTCTGTTCTGGCCGGTGGGCTTTCAGACCGGCACCTACAAGTACGTCATGCGCCAGGCGCAGTTCTGGAACTCCTTCAAGGTGTCCGTGATGATCACCCTGATGGGCACCGCGGGCGCGATGATCATCAGCTGCCTGACCGCGTATCCGCTGTCCAAGACCTGGCTCTACGGCAGAAAGCCGCTGCTTCTGCTGTTCGTGTTCACGATGCTCTTTGGCGGCGGCATGGTGCCCAGCTACCTGCTGATGCGCTCTCTGGGCCTGATCAACACCATCTGGGTGCTGTTCGTGCCGGCCATGCTGAGCGTGTACAACATGATCCTGCTGAAGAACTTCTTCGAGGACATCCCCGACTCGATCGAGGAATCGGCCGAGCTGGACGGCGCGGGCAGCCTGCGCATCCTGGTGTCCATCGTGCTGCCCATGTCGCTGCCGGCCATCGCGACGATCGGCCTGTTCTACGCCGTGGGCTTCTGGGACAACTACATGAGCGGCCTGCTGTACATCACCAAGCCCGATCTCAAGCCCCTGCAGCAGTACCTCTACGAAATCGTGACCGAGTCCATCAACGTGGACGAAACCCTGTCCATGGACGCCCAGGAGAACGCCGCGCTCAACACCGACGCCATCCGTTCGGCGACCATCATGCTGGCCTGCGTGCCGATCATGTGCGTGTACCCCTTCCTGCAGAAATACTTCGTCAAGGGCATGCGCGTCGGCTCGGTGAAGGGCTAAATCATCGAATCTTACCCTGCCGCGAGGCGGGTTAAGAAAATAAAAAAGGAGGAAATTCCAAATGACCAAGCGTATCCTTTCGATCCTGCTTGCACTGGCCATCCTGGCGATGGGTGTGTGCGTGTCCGCCGAAGAAGTGGACAAGTCCAAGACCATCAAGGTCCTGACCGGCAGCAAGTCCTTCGACATGAACTCCGACTACGTCTCCAAGCTGCTCGAGGAGAAGACCGGCTATCACGTCGAGTACGAGTACTATTCCGACCAGAACCAGCTGGCCATGGAAGTGGCTTCCGGCACCGAGGCCGACATCATCGCCCTGACCACCACCATGTATCAGACCCTGCTTTCTCAGGGCGCTCTGAAGGACATCTCCGGCCTGCTGGAGAAGCATCCGGACATCAAGGAAGAGATCGCCGACCTGGGCTGGACCTACGTCACCCATGACGGCGGCATCTACGGCATTCCGAGCGTCGACGACGCGGTCTACGCGGGCGGCATCGGCTACCGCGAGGACATCTTCGCCGATCACGGCTACACCGAGCCCAACACCATCGACGAGTTCTACAAGCTGCTCTCCGACATCAAGAACGACACCGGCCTGATCCCGCTGACCGGCAACGCCGCCGTGGAAGCCGTCATCGCCTCCGCGTTCGGCCTGTCCTACGACTTCGTCGTGGACGAGGAGACCGACACCATCAAGTCCTGGCTGCGTCAGGACGGCATGAAGGAATACCTGGCCTGGATGAACAAGGCGTACACCGAGGGTCTGATCGACGTCGACTGGCCCGTGAACACCGGCTCCACCATCAACGAGAAGATCAGCTCCGGCGAAGCGGTCATGACCTATGCCGCCCACTGGTCCACCCTGTCCTGGGTCAACGCGCTGCGTGACTCCGGCGACGAGGACGCTTACTTCAAGACCATCGTGCCCCTCGAGGACGCCAACGGCAAGCGCCACATCGCCGTGTCCAACGGCGTGAGCCTCGTCTGGGCGATCCCCGTGACCAAGTCCGACGAAGAGGCCGACTACGCCCTGGGCATGGTCGCCTCCCGCCTGGAGCCCGAGACCTACTGGCTGTTCAACGACGGCATCGAGGGCACCCACTACAACTTCGACGAGAACAACCTGCCCATCCCCGTGCTGCCCATCTTCACCGATGACATGAGCAACGGTCACGAGTATCAGATCGGCCGCAACAAGGACGTGCATCCGCTGTCCTGGATGGCCCGCGTGCACAAGACCCAGGTTCAGTGGGATACCTTCTATGACGCCAACAGCAAGGCCGCGAAGTACGGCTTCGAAGGCAAGCCCCTGACCTTCGCGCAGTTCCCCGAGTACACCGATTACTCCGCCGCCCTGTCCACCCTGTGCAACGACTACTTCATCCAGGTCATCGCCGGTACCGAGTCTCTGGACACCTACGATGATTTCGTGGCTGAGTGGGAAGCTGCCGGCGGCAAGGCCGTGGAAGACGCCGCGACCGAGTGGTATCACGCCAATCCCGACCTGGTGGATGCGGCCCGCAAGAGCACCTCTCCCTACAACGACGTGTTCGGCTACACCATCAACTAATCGAGTCTCTGCCTGCTGAATTCATTCAGCGCCGCGGAACCCATCGCTCTTCGCGGAGGGTTCCGCGTTTCATTTGGCGGCGGGCGCGATCGAAATTCGAGCGGGCTGCGGCCCTCTCGAGCTCTCCCGGTGTGGAAAAAGTCAGCGTCTGTTTTTTCGCGGTTTTCGTCGGTTTTTCCCTTGAGAATCGCGCCCTCGCGTGTTACAATGTTTATGCGCCGAAGAGGCGCGGAGATGATATGGATCGGAGGAACTGAATATGGGCGTTTCTGCTTATACCGATAAAAAGTGGGATCTGATCGTCGTGGGCGGCGGCATGACCGGCGTAGCGGCGGCCGTTTCGGCCAGGAGACTGGGTCTGAGCGTGCTGATTCTGGAGAAGGCCGGCTTCCTGGGCGGCGCGGCGGGCACCTGCCTGATCAACCCCTTCATGCGCTATTTCACCACCGTGGACGGCAAGCGCTTTGACCTGTCCCGCGGCTTCTTTACCGAGATGCACACTCTCATGACCGAGGGCGGCAGCATGAAGGAGGGCCACGGCGAGGACATCCATGAGGAATACCTGAAGGTGGTCATGGATCGGCTGGTCGTCAGGGAAGGCGTGGACGTGCTCTATCACGTCATGCTCTGCGGCGTGGAGAAGGACGGCGAGAAGCTGACGGCGGTCAAGGTGGCCTCCAAGGCCGGTCTGCTGACCTTCAGGGCCGACTACTTCATCGACTGCACCGGCGACGCGGATCTGGCCATGCAGGCCGGCTGCCCGTTCCGCCTGGGCCGCGACGACGGCCTGTGCCAGCCCATGACCCTGTGCTTCCGCATCGGCAACGTCGACCTCGAAAAATATCGCGAAAACCGCCAGATGATGCAGGAGCTGTACAAGAAGTTCCAGGCCGAGGGCAAGATCACCAACCCGCGCGAGAACGTGCTGGTGTTCAACACGCTGGTGGACGGCATGCTGCACTTCAACACCACCCGCGTCATCAAGCACAACCCGACCGATCCGCTGGACGTGACCCATGCCGAGATGATCGCCCGCGAGCAGATGCTCGAGATGTACAACTTCCTGCACGACAACATCCCCGGCTTCGAGCACAGCCAGCTGCTCTACTCCGCCGGCGAGATCGGCGCGCGCGAAAGCCGCATGATCATCGGCGAGTATGTGCTCAACGAAACCGACCTCAAGGACTGCACCAAGTTTGAGGACGGCATCGCCGCCGGCAACTACGACATCGACATCCACAGCCCGGACGGCAGCGGCACCAGTCACTACTACTTCCCCGAGGGAACCTGGTACACCATCCCCTATCGCTGCCTGCAGCCCAAGAACGCCAGCAACCTGCTGGTCGCCGGCCGCTGCATCTCCACCACCCACGAGGCGCAGGCCTCCGTCCGCATCATGCCCATCGTGACCACCCTGGGCGAGGCCGCGGGCGTGGCCGCCGCGCTGGCCAGCAAGGCCGGTGTGGACGTGAAGCACGTCGACGTGAAGGCCCTGCGCGAGCAGCTCACCAGGGAAGGCGCATTCGTCGGCTAGTCAGGTCGGCAGGCAGGCTGAGCCTGCACCCGGTTGCTGCCGCCGGACGGAACACGAACCCGGGAGCCATAAATTGGAGCTCCCGGGTTCTTCGGTTTTCCGGGCTTTCCCGGAAAACTTATACCGGCCTTGCCGGTCGGCAGGGCCGACTGCCACTTGCTGCCGCGCATCCTGTCGACGACCATTGGCCGCCATACATTGGAGCGGCCAAGGTCTGCGAATCCGCAAAATTCTTTGCGGATTGAGGGTCGGCATTGCCGATGCGGGCTGGCTGGGGGAGGCTCCGCTTCGCTTCGCGCTCCCCCAGACCCCCACCGAAGTTTGTCTGCTGTCGCCCAATTGCGCACGAAACCGGGAACCATAGAGTGGAGCCCTGTTTTTTTTCGGCTGCTGCCGCGGTTCAGTGACGGATTTGACAGAAAGGGCGAGAAGTGGTACAATAATCATGGAAATGTACACAGTTTTTCGTGGGGCAAATCAATGATCAGGCAGCACGTTTTCTGCTGGAATGGAAGCCGCTCAGGCACCGTGGCGCTCAGTCCCGGGCCGCAGGACGCGGCGCTGAAGGACCGTCTGGAGCAGGCGGCCCGGCTTTGCGATACCCAAAGCGCGCTGCCGGTGTATTTTCAGTATCCGCTGGACGGCGGCATGGTCGTCGGGCGGTGCGGTGCGGCGGTGGAGGACGGCGAGGAATGCCGCCTGGCGCATCAGCTGATTGCCCAGTCGCCACAGGACGCGGCGCTGCTGATGCGCGCCCGGCCGCTGGACTGCGACTGGTACCTGTCGAGCCTGTCCGGCGCGGAGAAGGCGCTGCCCTCGTTGGAGGCGGCCGCGCTTTCCGACAGCGAGGCGCTCAGCACGGCCTTTCACGCGCTGGATCAGACCTTCGGGCTGCGCGCGGAGCCTCTGGCCGCGCTGCTTGCCGCCGCACGGCTGATTGCGCGGGGCGAAATCAGGCAGGCGCTGGTGCTGATGCCGGGCCAGGAGGCGGAGGTCACGCGCCATGCGCAGCAGCTGATGGAGCTGGTTTCGCGCTGCCTGCCGCCCGAGGAGGGCGTATGCCTGCGCTGGAGCAGCCTGCCGCCGAGCGACCGGTTCGCGGCGAACTGCCTGTGCTTCGCGGCCAGGGAGAGCTATTGCCTGGCGCCGCTGGAGCGCAGGGTGAACGTGCTGATCGACCTGGAGGCGGGAACCTGGGAAAATCTGCCCCGCCCGGCGGACGCGCAGGAGACCGAGGCCGCCCGCGCGCTGCTGGCGCACGACCTGTACTGGATCGACCGGGTGTTCCACGAACGGGCGCGCGCCATACCCGAGCCGCCGACCGATCGCCTGCCCATCGAGCTGCCCCCCTTCGAGGCGGGCATGTCGGTGAAGCAGTACTTTTCGGACTGGACGGAGACGCTGCTGACGCGGCGCGGCCTGCTCAACAACGAGGCCTTTGCCGAGTACGCGCGGGGCGAGTGGGATCGGCTGATTGACCGGCTGGTCGCCGCCGCCGAATGCACGCCCTCCAGGCGGTATATCCGCGAAATGCTGCAGGTCGTTCATGCGCTGCGCCGCAGGGAGTATGCCGCGCGCCTGGGCATGGCGGCCGAGTCGCTGGTGGATCTGGTGGCGCTGCTGCTGGACGATTTGTCCTGGGACGAGATCGACCTGAGCGATCCGCGGGACGTGAGCCTGCTGCGCCAGCTTTCGCTGTACGCGCACTCCCTGGACGCGGAGTCGTTTTCGCAGATTCGCACCGGGCGCGGGCTGCTCGTGTTTTACGCCCTGCTGGGCGGCGCGCCTCAGGCGACACTGGACGCCCTCGAGGCCATGGAAACGCTCTGCCGGGAGGATCCCGCCCAGTTTGAGCAGGTGCAGTCCATGCTGCGCGCCCATGTGCTGTCGCAGTGCCGGAAGGAGAACCTGTCCTTCGGCCGGGACGATGCGTTCGTCGTCTACTCCATGCTGGCCTATGTGCGGTTTGTGGACGGCGTGCCCGACCTGCGCCGCCTCAACGCGCTGGAGCAGCTGATTCGCCAGAACTGCTCGGAGCGCGCCATGCGCCACTACGAGGCCCGCCTGGACGAGCAGCGCCGGCGCATGTCCAGCCACTCCATCCGCCGCGCGAATAAAAACCGCTGGCTGTTTGCGCTCTACGCGCTGCTGGGGCTGGGAGCGGCGGCCGGAGCCGTGCTGCTTATCCTGCGATTGCTTCGCTGACCGGCGCGCAGACCGGGCGCTGCCCGCCGCCTGCGCGCCGTTTTGCATCGGACGAACGGGACGCGCGGAAAAGACCGGTCAATTTGCGGCCACCCTGGCGACATCAGATTATTACGTGACAAAATGCGCGCCGCGTGGTATACTGATGTATACCTATATCATAGCGTGAGAAGGGATCGACATGCAGACGCAAAATAACGCCCACAGGCGCGGCACGCTGGACATGCTGTCCGGACTGCGCGTGCAGCGGGAGGCGGGCAAGCGGCTGGCCATACTGGCCGGGCTGTGCCTGATTCTGCCGCCGGTCGGGCTGGTCTGCCTGTGGCGCAGCCGCCATACGGGCACGCCGGTTCGCGTCGCGCTGTCGGTGATGTCGCTTCTGATGATGGTGCTGACGATGAGCCTGATTCGCCCCCGCGAGCAGACGCAGGGGATTCTGCCCACGCCCGTGCGCGCTGCGCAGGTGGGGTATCTGGCCGTCGTGCCGCAGACCACTTCGCAGCCCTCCGACTTTACCGTAAACTACTCCTCGGAAACGCCCGAGGACGCAAACGGGAACCTTGAAACCGCCTATGTCTACGCCGCCGACGGCATCGACAGCTACTACCACGCGACGGCCGACGCGGAGAACATGGTCAACCTGCGCCAGCTGACGGTGGCTCAGGCGCTGCGCGAGGGCCTTACGCCCTGCCCGAACTGCTATCCCTCGACCGCGCCCACCGATACGGTGCAGCCGAATACCGGGGGATGAGCAAGGGACGAAACGTTTTCGAGCCGCCCTCCGTCTAACAAACAGAAAATTCCACATTCCGGAAAACAACGACGCGATCCCGGCGCGTCTCCCACGCGACTGAATGGAGGTCAACATGTTTTGCAGCAACTGCGGAAAAACCATCAGACCGGAAGATACCGCGTGTCCGCACTGCGGCGCTTCGATGGGCGAAAATCGCTTCAACGGCGCCATGTACACCTCGGTGCAGGCGCGCATCCCGGCGGAGGAAGCCACGGACGCGCCCAAGGGCTCCGTCTCCTATACGCGCACGGACTACATGTCCTATGACAATCAGCCCGAGCCGGACGTGTACTCCAACACCACCTATCGCCCCCTGCTCCAGAAGGACGAGGACGAGCGCCTGGCCGAGGAGCGGCAGGCGCAGCAGGAGGAGCAGGAGGCTCAGGAGGAGACCGCCGGCGCGGACGGCGAAAACGGCGAACAGGACGCGGCCGAGCGCGCGCCCGAGGACGAGCTGAACGCCCCGGAAAGCGTCGACGAGCCGTACATGGCCCCCGAGGATACCCATCAGCAGGAGGCGCAGGACCTGCCGGAGGAGGACATCCCCCACATCCCGCTGCCCCAGGTGGAGGAGGGTCGCATCAATCCGGACATCGAGCAGTTCATGCAGGAGTTCGACGAGAGGCAGGCCCGCACCGCCGAGCGCCGCCAGAGCGGCGGCAGCCGGTTCCAGATGCCCTCGTTCCTGCGCAGGCAGGGCGCTCACGCCCCGCAGGAGGGCCAGGAAGGGGTCTACGGCGCGCCGCAGACCGACGGGCGTGAGTACGCCGCGCCCGGAGAAGACGGCTATGAGCCGCAGGAGGCCGTTTCCGGCGATTATGCGCCCGGCGACTACGATCCCGGCGACTATGACGATGGCGAGCCCTACGAGGCCGGAGAGCAGAGCGCAAACCCCGTGCTGGGTCTGCTGAACGGACTGCGCGGCCGACTGGGCGGCAGCGTGATGCTCAGGCGCATACTGGCCGGCGTGGTGATACTGGCCGTGCTGGTGTGCGGCATCGTCTGGCTCAGCTATGTGACCGCCGCGCGCTCCAAGATCGCCGGCGTGACCTACTCGGCCTATTCCACCGGCACCGACCTGATTAAGAACTACACGTCGGCGGATTACCGCGCCAAGTTCAACGAGACCTACGGCGTGAACGCCACCTACGCCCAGTCCATGCTGGACGCCGACAGGACGACCCTCACCGGCCTGCTGCCTCAGGAGCCGGCCGAAAACGACGCGGCGTTTATCAGCACCCTGACTGACATGCAGGGAGTCATCGCGACCACCCTGCTCTCCGACGCGCAGGCCGCCAAGGAGGGCGCCGCCGACGCGCGCAAGGAGGCCAGCGAGCAGGAATGGCAGATCATCAACAACTCGGTCGCCAAGCTCCTGTCGGCCACGTCGATCAGCGAACTGTCTTCCATCGGCACGCAGATCGCCGCCGCGCAGCCCACGGCTACGCCCGCGCCCTCCGATCCGCCCACGACCTACGTCACCCTGCAGAAGGGCATGAAGAACTCGACCGCCGTACAGACCCTGCAGGCGCGCCTGATCGAGCTGGGCTACCTCAACGACAAGGCGGACGGCGCGTTCGGCAACAACACGCTGGAGGCCGTCAAGGCGTTCCAGAAGGCCGCCGGTCTCACGGTCGACGGCGTGGCCACCGCCGAGGTGCAGACCGCGCTCTACGCCCTCGACGCGCCTGAGGCGCCCACGCCCACGCCCGATCCCGCCGCTACCGGCTCGCCGGACGGCTCGGCCGAGCCCACCGACACGATCGAGCCGACCGACACCCCCGCCACGTGATACGCAAGCCGGAAGAGCGTCTGCCCTTCCGGCTTCATTTACCGGCGCTCGCCGCAGGGCGGGACGCTGGGGAGGGCGGCCTGAACGGCCGCGCCTCCCCAGACC
>CAKUFB010000022.1 GCA_934647145.1 uncultured Clostridia bacterium | reverse complement strand
GCTGAAAAAAGCGGAACTCGAACCAAACGGCTCAAGTCCCGCTCTATGCCTTCTATTTAGTTATGATCGTGGTTGTGGTCATGCTCGTCGAGCACCTTGGGATAGGTCTTCACGCCGGCCTCGGTCTTCCAGGTTTCGTAGGCCGCGTCATAGGCCTCATCCTGCTTGGTGGACAGGGTGGAGGCGCTCAGCTCGTCCTTCACGTCCTCGAACGGGGTCGCGCCGGGGGTGACGTCGCCCACGTAGCAGATGATGTGTACGCCGTTGCTGCCCAGGAAGGCCTCGCTCAGCTCGCCGGGCTTCTCGATGGCCATGGCGTGCTCGGTGAAGGCGGCTTCCCACATCGTGGAATTGGCGCTGACCACGTAGCCGTGGGTCTTGCCAGGCTCGGACTGCATGCCCGGATCTTCGCCGAACTCGGCCATCAGATCGTCGAAGGACTCGCCGTCCGCGAAGCGCTTGGTAACCTCGTCGATCTTGTCCTTAAAGGAGGCCAGCTGCTCGGCCTTCTTGTCCTCGATTTCCTTTTCCTTGTCGGCCTTGAGCGCGTTCAGCTCCTCGAGGGTCATGGTCTCCTCCGGCTCGGCGGTCGCGTCGGGCTCGTCGGTGGTCTCGGGCGCGTCGGTCGCGTCGGGCGCCTCGGTGGCCGGGTTCTCAAGCGCGTCGATGCGCTTCTCGAGGTCGCTCAGCTCGGTCTCAAGCGCGGTCAGCTCGGCCTTCTGCTCGTCGGTGAGCTTGAAGAGGATGTGCTTGACGGTGCGGTATCCCTCGGGATTCCAGTACACGGTGGTGCCGTTGGTGACGTTGCGCTCGTAGAGGTAGGCGCTGCCCGAGTAGCTGGACTCGTCGGCGGCCACCTTCTCGTCATAGGCGTTCTTGAGCTCCTCGTCGGAGACGGTCACGTCCTTGACGGTGTCCTCGCGCAGCAGGTTGGCGACGTAGGAAGCGGTCTGGTTCTTCGCCAGGCTGTCGATGGTGATGCCGTTCTCCTCGAGGTAGGCGACCGTGGCGGCGCGCGCCTCCTCGTCGGTCATCTCGTCCTTGCGCACGTCGGCCTCATAGGTGCTGATATAGTTTTCGAAATCGGCGTTGGCCTTTTCCTCGACCTCGGCCTTCTGCTCGTCGGTCAGCTGGTCAAGGCCCATCGCGGCGGCCTTCTGCGCCACCAGCTTCTGCTCGACCAGCGCGTCCAGGGCGTTCTGCTTGAGCGCCTCCGTATCCAGGCTGTCGCTGGACATGCCGTACATGCTGTACAGGTAGGTGTAATAGTCGACATAGTAGTCGTACAGGCTCTGGGCTTCGCCCTTGGTGATGACCTCGCCGCCCACCACGGCGGCCGTCTGGGCGTTGTCCTTTTCCTTGTCCACTTCGATCATGCTGCATCCGCTCATCACGAGCATCAGCGCAAGCACCAGGGCCAGGAGCTTCACAAGGCGGTTGTTCATTCGGGGGAACCTCGCTTTCAATCAAGTGTTTTCGTGAATACACACTATATGGATTATACTCTTATTTCGCCAACTTCGCAAGGGGTTTTGCGCGCAAAAGCGCGTTTGTTTCCCGTTTGTTCACGAATTTCTCTGTGAGAAGCGCTCCCGGGCGAGAAAAGGACGCGCCTGCCGTCGGACGCGTCCCTCGAACAACTCAGCGCCTGGCCGCGCTCATCCTTTCCCTCGCGATTTCCAGCGCCTTCATCACGCTGCCGCCGCAGTGATCGCACGCGTATCTGGCCGTCTCGTCATCCGCGCCCAACAGCTCCTTCATCAGGGCGCACCTCGGGCAGCCGTCCGATTCCTCCAGCCTTTTGCAGGCATAGTCCAGGTCGGGATTGCCAATGGCCTCCGCGAACAGGCGGGGGTTGCGGTTTGAGCCCTTGGAGTTCGGGCGCGCCGACTCAAAGGTCAGGTTGTCATACGTCCGGCCCAGCTTGATCATGACGCAGGTGGACAGCATATTCATCGCCAGCTTCTGCGCGGTGCCGGCCTTCATGCGGGTAGAAAAGGCGATAGCCTCCGCCCCCGTATCCATATCAATGGCGACCTGCGCGTACCGGCTCAGCGCGGAGGGCCGGTTGCAGGCGATGCACACCCGCCCCGCGCCGATCTCCCGGGCGTATTCAAGCGCGCCGATACAGTAGGGGGTGCGCCCGCTGGCCGCCGCCGCGATCACCGTATCCAGCCCGGTCAGCCCGAATTCCTTCAGGTCGCGTCCGGCGTCCTCGAAGGAGTCCTCCAGGTGCTCCTTCGCGCGGAACACGCACTCGCGGCCGCCCGCCATGACGCAGCTCACAGCGTCGTAGGCAGTATAATAGGTAGGGGGACATTCCGCGGCGTCCAGGAAGGCGAGCCGCGCGCTGGTGCCCGCGCCGACGTAAACCATTCTCCCGCCCTTCTCCATGCGCGGCACAATCAGCTCGACCGCTCGGGCAATCGCGGGAATCGCCTCCGCCACCCTGTCCGGAACGGTGCGATCCTCCTCGTTGATCAGGCGGAGCATCTCCTCCACGGATTTGGACGCGATGCCCCGGGTTTTCTCGTTGACCTGCTCGGTGCCCAGGTTCATGATGTAGGGATCAATCCTCTCGGTATGCGTGTATTTCATGCGCCGTATCCTCCTGAACAGTCACTTTTCAAGCGGCCTGTCGAGCCGCTCGCCGGTCTGCGCGTCGAAGCAGGCCGTTGTATACCTGGGCAGGTCGCAGACAATCCGCTTTCCATTGCGCAGAGCGATCTCCCGCCGTCCGCCGCTCGTGCAGTTGAGCGCCACAATCCCGCTGCCCGCCAGCACCGGCTCGTCCGCCGAGCAATACACGTGCGCGCCCGCCCGCTGAACGACCTTCTTCATATGAATCAGATCCAGCCGGGGCAGCGCGAAATACCAGCTGTCCCCCTTGCGCGCCGCCGCGATTTCCCCATCGGGGTATACCGCGAGCGGCTCCGCCTCCCCGTCGTCCACGGCAAAGCAGGGCTCCAGTCGCTTCTGCCTGATCTCAAAGACCGCCTCCGTGCCGCACACGCGATAGCCGGCGCGCGGAGACACTCTCTTCACGCGGATGCCGGTCGTCTCCTCCATGTTCTCAAGGCTCAGGCTCCTGCCGTCGGAAAAGCCGGCCGCGTACAGCCAGACGATTTGCCTGCCTGCGCACAGCAGCCTGATCCGCTCGCGCATACAGGCGTTCAGGACGTATGCGTTGACGAACACCACCACGCGGTATCTGTCCATGTCCGCATACTCCAAGTCCTTGAGATAGATATTGTCAAAGGCTGCGCCGGTACGGGCTATCGCCTCCTGCACGGCGTACGCTTCATCAATCCCGCCGTATTCTCTGACGGCAAAGACAGCGTCTGTGTCGCTGACAATCAGCACGTCCGCGGCCGGCCGGTATTCCCCAAGGCAATGCCTCGCGGCCAGCTCCTGGACGCCGCGGATTTCGTCCAGCAGCGCCGGGTGATCCCACCAGCCGTTTTTGTTGAAGATGCTGGCGCAGTTTGGATTGCCCGTAACGTGATCCTGATCGTCGCAGCGATGGTCGTAGTACCAGAAGCCGTGACCCGCCAGCAGCGGATACAGCGTATTGCGGCGCAGCTGCGCGATCGTCTCGTTCAGGCGCTTCGGGTCGCCGCCCACGTAATTCTCGGTATCTACCGGCTGCTCGTCCATCTCGGTCAGCCACAGCATGCCGCGAATTCGGTTGGATTCGAGCAGGCCGCGCTGCATGGGCACGCAGTCCGGCCTGCGATTGCACATGTACGGCGCGGGCGCGCCCAGAAAGTCCACATACGGACTGTCATAGAGCATCTGCGGCATCAGGTGGCCGCTGATGGGCGAAAGCGCCTGGTAGTAGTACGCGTAGAACGCGCCGGTCAGGATCGGACGGCTCCAGTTCTCCTTCACCACCCTGCATAGCCGGATGATCGCCTCGGGCGCCGCGATCTGCAGGCACTCCTGCGCGTCCATCACGCAGCGCGCGCGCACCGGATCGCGAAAAACGCCGTCGTCCGCCGCCTGCGCCGGGTTCGGACGGAACTCGGCCGTATCGATCGTCGCGCCGGGGTCTCCCCACGCCTCCCTTAGGCGCCTGTTGTCGCGGTACTTCTCCAGCAGGTACCTGCGAAAGCGCCGCTTCATCGGCCGGGAGCAATCCACGCCCCACTGGTGCCATTCCCCGTTGATCCCGTAGGCCACGTTGATGGCAAAGACCGCCCTGCCCTCCGGCGTGTCGCACACCCGCCTGCAGAACTCCGCAAGGCAGCTTCCCGCCTCCTCCAGCCACTTTTCCGAGGCGATGCTGCCGCGCAGCTGCTTCCAGTGATCGTCCCGGATCAGGCGCAGCGTCTCGCCGTTGTCGACGCCCGGGGTATCCTCGTCGTAGATCACCGTTTCGTCCGGATTGTCCCGCAGCCACCAGTAGGGCGGGTTGACGTGCAGGCGGATCAGCACCTTCGCGTTCGGGTTTGCGGCCAGCGCCGAGGTGATTTCTGCCTGCAGAGGCTCCCACTCGAAGCGCGACCGCTTGTGCCAGCCCAGGCGCAGCTCGGTGTCCACGCCCACCAGATTCACGCCCTGCTCCGCGAAATTCCTGATGTTGCGGTACGCGTAGT
This sequence comes from uncultured Clostridia bacterium, assembly GCA_934647145.1. Classification (GTDB taxonomy): domain Bacteria; phylum Bacillota; class Clostridia; order Christensenellales; family Aristaeellaceae; genus CAKUFI01. The sequence continues at coordinate 14,119 of CAKUFB010000022.1, read as the reverse complement.
GCGTATTGGCCGCCGCGCCGGGAAAATCGCTCAGGTGAAAGATCACCGGGACGGTTTTCTTTCCGTCGATATACAGCTTCGCGCTGCCGTGCTCAAATACTGTCCTGCTACCCTCCATCTCAATCTCCTCTCCGTCTCACTGCTCCCGAAGCGCTTCCCTGAAGGCGTCGGCAGCCTGCGAATCGATCAGGCTCATGGCTCTGACCGCGGCTCCGCGCACAGGGGACAGCCGCGGCGCGATCAGGCAGACCCGCTCGCCCAGTCTGGCCTGAACCTCTCTGCGCAGCATGCCCTCCGCCAGATCCCAGAGCCCGCCGCACAGTATGACCGGAATCCGCGCCGAGTCAAACCGTCGCGCCAGCACGAGCACGTCCTCGGCCAGGTGATCCGCGGCGCGCGCGATGATCCCGCAGGCCGTCGCGTCGCCCAGAAGCGCGCAGCGGAACGCCACCTGCGCAAAGGACGCGATTTTCGCCTTGCCCGCCCGGGTCAGCGCGTCCGCCGCCTCCGTCACCGTCATGCCCAGCTCGCCGCGGCATATGCCGGTCATCGCGGTGGCAGGCCCTCTGCCGTCCTCGTCCCTCAGGCAGCTGGCCAGCACGCTTCGGCCGATGGAAAACCCGCCGCCTTCGTCGCCCAGCAGATAGCCGTGGCCGTCCACCCGGTACCGCCCGCCGCCCTGCCAGGCGCAGGCCGCCGCGCCCGTTCCGCAGACCGCCACGATGGCCTCGCCTCCGCTCGTGACGCTGTACAGCGGATTGATCAGATCGGAGCCCACCTCTATCCGCTCGATTTGTGCAAAAGCCTCCTGAAGCGCCTGGCGGTACCGCGCGCCGAAGCGCTCGGAGGCGCAGCCGCTGATACCGGCGTACAGCGCCTTCACCCGCACCGGCTCCCCCGCCTGGCTCAGCGCTTCGCCGATCGCCCCGCACAGGCGCGCCCGCGCGGTCTCCCAGTCCACGCCGTCCACGTCGGTCGGGCCGGTTTCCACCCGGCTCAGCAGCCTGCCGCTCACCTCAAGGAGCTCAAGGCGGGTATGCGTTCCCCCGCCGTCTATTCCCATCACGCATTGCTTCACAGTTTTTTGCCTCCCGGACGCGGCCCGCGCGCCCTTTATCCCTTGATGGAGCCGATCATGATGCCCTTGACGAAGTACTTCTGCAGGAAGGGATACACGCACATGATCGGAGCCATCGTGATCATGATGGCGGCGTACTTCAGCAGCGTCGTATAGCGGTACATGTCGCCGTAATCCGCGCCGGCCGCCTTGCTCGCCTCGTCGGAATTCTGTATCAGCAGCCGCATCAGGAACAGCTGAATGGGGTGCATGCGCTGGTCGGGCAGGTAAATCAGCGCGTTGAAATAGCTGTTCCAGTGCCCCACAATGCTGCCCAGCGCCAGATAGGCCAGTATCGGCTTGGCCAGCGGGATGATGATGGCGAACAGTATGCGCACATCGTTGTAGCCGTCGATCTGCGCCGCCTCGACCAGCGCTTCGCCGATGGTGTCCTTGATATAAACCCGCGCGATGATGATATTCCATGCGCTGGCCATGCCGGGCAGGATCATGATCCAGCGCGTGCCGTAAAGGCCCAGCGCGTTGTTCACCATGAAGGCGGGTACCAGACCGCCGCTGAAAAACATCGTGACGGAGATGAACACCGTAAACCTCTTTTTCAGGAAAAAGGACGGACGGCTCAGCGCATAGGCGGTCAGCATGGTGACCAGGAGCATGCCCAGGGTGCCTGCCGCCGCGTAAAGAACCGTGTTGGCGTAGTAGCGCAGGATACTGACGTTGCTGAACACCAGCCTGTAGGCCTCCAGGGAAAAGCCGATCGGCAGGAGCCTGACCTTTTCCGCCAGAACCGCCGCCGGATCGCTGATCGACATGCTGAACACGTATATGACCGGATAGACGGTTATGACCATCAGAAGAACCATGATCAGCGTATTGACCACGTCAAACAGATGAATGCTCTTTCTCTTCATACTCCACCTCATCACCACAGGCCGATCTCCGTGATTTTCCTGCTGAGGGTGTTTGCCAGCAGCAGCACCGCGAAGTTGATCACCGAGTTAAACAGGCCGATGGCGCTGGCGTAGCTGTACCGCATGCTTTCCAGGCCCGTCCGGTAGACGTAGGTCGAGATCACATCCGCCTGATCCATCGTCACGGGGTTGTACATCAGGTAGACCTTCTCGTAGCCCACGGAAAAAATACCGCCCAGGCTCAGGATGAGCATCGTGACGATGGTGTTCATCATGCCGGGCAGAGAGATATGCCACATCTGCTGCAGGCGGTTCGCGCCGTCCATATAGGCAGCTTCGTACAGGTCGGGGTTGATCGACGTGAGCGCCGCCAGGTACAGTATGCTGTTCCAGCCCAGTCCCTGCCAGATACCCGAGCCGATATACAGCGTCCGGAACCAGCCCGCCTCCTGGAAAAAGTTGATCTCCGTCAGGCCAAGGGCGGACAGCGCGGAGTTGACCACGCCCCGGGGATAGGACAGCAGCATCCGCAGTATGCTGACCATGATGACCGTCGAGATGAAATAGGGCAGGTAGGTCACGGTCTGAACGATCCGCTTGAACGTCCTGGAGCGCAGCTCGTTAAGCAGCAGCGCGAAGAGTATGGTCATCGGCATGCCAAAGAGCAGGGAGTACACGCTCAGCAGCACCGTATTGCGCAGCAGTCTGCCGAAATACACGCTGCTGACAAAGTACTTAAACCACTTCAGGCCCACCCACCTGCTGCCCAGAAAGCCTCGCCCGGGCACAAAGTCCTGGAAGGACATCACGATGCCGAACATCGGCAGGTAGCTGAACACCGCAAACAGCATGAACGCAGGGATGATCATCAGCACGAGATATTTGTCCCGGCGCAGCACATCCCTGAAGCTTTTCCTGGAAACCGTCCTTGTTGATCCCATCTTTCGCTCCTTCGCAAGCTCACAGCTTCAAGGGAAGGCGGCCGAAGCCGCCTTCCGGTCTTCTAGGGCAGCACCGCACAAATGAGGTGGTCGACCGGCGAATGGATTTTTCGTCAGATGCAAATGCAAATTTCGAAGGTTTACTGGAGGTAAATCGAGAAATCTGCATGCCGCAGATGGCGAAAATGGCATCGCCCGACGCGCCGCTGAATTGTGCGGTGGCGCCCTAGTTTTTCCGTCAGTTGTTGCGGTCGTACTGCGCCTGCTTCACGGCGACAACCTCCGCAAGGCCCATGCTCTCGATCTTCCCGACAAAGCTGTCGAACCTGTCCATCGGCTCGCCGCCGGTAATGAACTTGTTGATCATCTCGTCGGCGTAGGTTTTGATGTCGGTATAGACGATGGATATCACCATGTCCTCCTCCTCGGAGGCCAGGTAGGAAGGCATGCTCACGCGGATGTAGGGCAGCACGCTTGCGGCCTTGGCGTTGATTTCGTCGCTGTAGGCGGCGATCTGCGCCTTGCAGAAGGCATAGTTGTTCACGCGGCAGATGGGCGAGGCGTTCAGGCCGTAGGCCTTGGTGTTGGCGTACCAGTTGCCGCCGTCCTGGATCTTCTCGGTGAATACCGGCTCGCCGTTCTCGTTGTACACATAGCTGTCGCCCTCAACGCCCATGCAGGTGTACATGGTGCCCTCGTCAGACCACAGGTAGTTGATGTACTTCACAGCCAGCTCGGCGTTGTCGTTGACGGTGGTGATCAGGGTCTTGCTCTCGTACAGGTTCTTCGCGGCCACGGGCAGGAAGCCCTCTTCGCCGGTGTAGACGTTCCGGGGCGGCGGCACCAGGTTCCAGTCGGTGCCGGGAGTGGTGTTGTTCGTGTTCTGCCAGGAGCAGTTGGAGGCCGCCCACATGAAGGACGCGCCGGTCTGGTTCTCCAGATGACGGGCGTCGATGTTGCGGTCCGTCAGGTAGTCGGGGGCGATCAGACCCTCGGCGTACCACTGCGCCATCGTGGCGATGAAGTCGCGGGCTTCCTCGGTCGTCCACTGATAGCGTACCTGGCCGTCCTTCACGTCAAAGTCGGTCAGCGGATCAAGACCCCACGCCTCGGAAAAGGCGCGGATCATGCCCAGGTTCGTGCAAAAGGGCGTCTCGTCCTTTTCGCCGTTGCCGTTGGGATCTTTTTCGCGGAAGGCCTGCAGCAGGGCGTGCCACTCCTCGATGGTCGTGGGTTCGTCGGTAATGCCCACCTTCTTCATCCAGTCCCGGCGCACCATGAAGCACATGGGGTTGGTGCTGTAGTTCTGCATGGTGAACACGCGGGTGGGCAGCGCGCACAGGCTGCCGTCGGGCGTATACATCTCGGCCACCAGCGCGGGATTCTCGCCCAGAATGCGGCTGATGTTGGGGCCGTACGCGTCGATCAGGTCGTTCAGCCGGGCGAAAACGCTGCCGTTCATCAGCGTCGAAACGGAAACGCCCGGATCCATCATGACGTCCGGCAGGTTGGAATTGCTCGCAATGCGGGTGGACATGACCGTCTGATACTCGGTTGGAATAACGTCCCAGTCGATGGTCACGCCGGTCACTTCCTCCAGTACCTTCCACACAGGCAGCGGGTCTGCATAGGAACAGCCGGATACCGGCACTTCGCTGACGGCATACTTCAGGGTCACGGGTTCCTCGGAAACGGTTTTGCCCTCGGCCATGGCGGCGCCTGTGAAGACCAGCAGCGCGGCCAGCAGTAACGCGACGATTCTTTTCATCATGATTCCTCCTGAAATGTTCTCTTTCTGTTTGGCTCCAGATCCGGCTCCTCGCATGCAAGTCCATTATATGGATTCCGTTTGCAAAAAACAAGCGTCGCTTTTTACGATTTCACCGCGTTTTTTACTGTTTTGCCTGAATCAGTCCCTAAAAAAAGCAAGAGACGATCATTCGAGTGGGTTTTCCGGCGCAGCAATGGCGCGAAAGCCGCGAGCGGGCGTCTCGGGAACTTTTTCAGACACACCTCGAACGGCAAAAAAAGAAGGGCCTTCCGGCTCTTCTTCAGGCTGTCAAAAATCCCCGGAGAGCTCGAGAGGGCCGCAGCCCTCTCGAACTTTCCGGGGTAAATGCACAGCGTGGGCACGAGACGTTTTTAACGCCTGGAAATCTCACAGTTCTCAGCAAAAACTGGTGAAGGCGGCGAAACGACCGGCGGCTCATTCCCTGACCCGTGCCTTATATTCCCTGGGCGTAATGCCCTCCGCCTTCTTGAACGCCCGCTGGAAGGTCGTGACCGACGCATAGCCAACGCGCCTTCCCACCTCCTCCAGCGTGAGGCTCTCCTTCTCGATCAGGGACTTCGCCGCATCGATGCGCACGCGCATCAGCGTGTCCACGAAGTTCTCGCCGCAGACGTCCTTGCAGATCTTCGAGGCGTACTGCAGCGAGAAGCCGAAATGCTCCGCGAACAGGCTCAGCGACATGTTCTCGTCGCTGTAGTTCTCCCGGATAAACCGGAGCATGGCCTCCGCCTGCTGCCTTCGCCCGTCGTCCTCTGGGCGCGCGTCCTTTTCTTTCCTGCAGGCCTCGCGCAGCGCCTCAAATACGGTGAACTTCAGCTTGGAAAAGTCGTGCATCGACAGCTGCCGCAGCTTCAGGTTTTCCAGCGCCAGGTGATCCTGGCCGCAGACCCTCAGGATGGTCGCCAGCACGTCGTACATCAGGCTGCGCTGAGAGAGCAGGTTCTGCTCCCTGTTTCTGTCGATCACCCCGCTCAGCACGGCGTATGCCTTTTCATAATCGCCCTGCTGGATGGCGCTCGCGAGCGCGTTTTCCGCCTGCTGCGGATAGTCGTGGGCGATCAGCCGGTTCGAGGCCGCCTCGCTGTACAGCGCGGGCTTTTCCACCGACGAAAGCTGCAGCGCGATGGTCGCCTCAATATACGCGGAGGAAACCTCCTCCAGCCGCTCGTGGACGCAGGATATGCCGCAGGTGACCCCCGCGCTGAAAGCCAGCTTCTTCCACTCCTCGATCATCGGCAGACAGTCGTCCTCTCTTCCGGCGATGGCCGCGATGCGCCCCAGCTCGATATGCAGCACGTAGTTGTTCAGATCGGCCAGCCGCCTCTCGATGGAGCCGGTCAGCTCGCCGTCGAACTGGAACACGGCCGCCGCCCAGCGCTTCCGGTCGAGCGAGATGCCCATCTCGCCGGCCACGCGCCGCATTTTCTCGCCGGAAATCGTCCGGCAGATCACATTGGTAAACAGCGCCTCCTGCGCCAGCGGGCCATAGGCGTCCACCTTGTGAAGAAGGCTCCGGTTGTTCTGCGACATGCTGTCGAAGTTTGCCCTGAGCCTTTCCAGCGCGTCCGCGCCGCCCAGACGACGGTCGCCCGTCTGCTCGCTGAGCGCCTTGACGGGCTTATAGGCGGTAGACATCAGCAAAACCCCCGCCGCCACGCTGAGCAGGATGACCGTGCTCACGACAATCAGCAGGAGTCTGCGCAGGCCCGCCAGATCCTTCGACAGCTCCGCCTTGTCCACATAACCGCTGTACGCCCAGCCGTTGAGCGCCGAGGTAGCCGTCAGCACCAGGTAGCGGCCCGGCTCGTCCTCCCGCAAGGCCCCGGCGTTCCCGGATTGTATGACCCTTCCCCCGGGCGGCGCGCATCGCACGATCATGCCCGACGCGTCGCTGAGTATGCGTTCGATTGAGGAATACCCGATCTTCATGACCAGCTGCACGTTGCACGCCTTTTCCATCAGGGGAATCCTGCGGATGACATACAGGTCGTGGTCGCTCTCCTGATCCGCGTACACGTAGGTCGTCTCCTGGTTCCGGCCGACAAACGCGAGCGCTTCCTTCGGCTCCATGCCGCCGATGCGCATCTCGGAGCGGAACAGGGCGTCGGTATTCCACAGGCCGTTATTCAGCATGCACGCCTCTTTCTGCACAAAGACGATGGCGCTGCGGTTGGAATAGCGGTTCGAGGCCTCCATGCGCCCGATCAGGTCGCCGTACTGATAGAGCATGTAGACGTTGAGCCGGTCGTAGTCGATCTCTTTTCCCTGCATGTGCGCAATCTGGCTGACCCATTTCGAGCCGGCATAGGCCTCCGACATGCGGCGGATCTGCTCAAACTCGCTGTCGATCCGCGCGACCGTCTGCTCCAGCATGTTCGCGTACACATGCCGCGCGTTTTCCCGCACGCTCTTCACGCTGATGTTGTAGAAAACCATGCACAGTACGGACAGCGGAATCAGCATGGCCAGCACAAACAGCAGGTACAGTCTGTTACGATAGGTCATCCTCTTTGATCGCATTGCGTCCCCTTCTTCCGTCTGTGCGACCGGCTCCGGCGCCCCTCGGAGCGCCGCGCCGCCTGTAATTTTACATTATAGCGGCGAAAAGGACGGATGTCAAGGGTGAACGCGCGGACAGCTCACGCGGTTGCGCCGTCCCGCAAAAAGGCCAGCACGGCGGACAGGAGCAGCGCGCGCTCGGGGCCTTGCGTCACCAGGTGACCGGAGGCGCACAGCCTGAGCAGCTGCTTTTCCCGCGCGGGACAGTCGCGCAGCAGCCGCTCGGCTGCGGAACGCGCCAGGTATGGGTCGCCCGATGACTGTACCGCCAGCACCGGGCACTCCACGCAGTACAGGTTCTCCCGCACCAGGCGAATCAGCCGGACAAGCCCCCGCTTCTTGCGCCAGGAATCGGACGCGAGCGGCCCGCGCCCGCCAAAGTACGCGCAGGGCTTCAGCCAGACCGGCGCGCTCAGGCAGACCAGGCCGCTCGCCGGGTGTCGCTGCGCCAGCGCCAGTCCCAGCGCCGCCCCGGCCGACTGCCCCAGCAAAAACGCGTCCTGCGTCTCCGCCCGCAATCGGCAGTACGCCTCCCGCGCCCGCTGCAGCGCGCCCTGCCAGCCGCCCGTCCACTCGGGAACATGCGGCCGCACCGCATAGCCCTCCTCCTCCAGCGCCCGCCCGAGCCACTCGAGCTCCCTCTTCTCCCCCACCAGCAGTACGCCCGCTCTTCCCGCCTGACAAGCCATATCCGCACCTCCCGCAGCTCTTCCTTTTCATTATATGAGGCGGCGCGCTCAGTTTTTCCTTGCGTTTTTCCTTCCGGGCTGTTATACTATATAGAAAAAACACCGAAGGAGCAAAAGACGATGAAGCAGATCAGGGGCTTTCAGCGCGGCATGGGAATCGGCGGCTGGCTGACCAACTACAAGCGGTTCAACGTGCTGCCCGATGAGTGGCGCATGCCGATCACGGTGGGCGACCTGGAGCACTTCGATACCTACATCACCGAATGGGACGCTGACAACATCGCCCGCATGGGGATGGATCATGTCCGGCTGGGCTTCGACCAGATCGTGCTGGAGGAAACGCCCGGCGTCTGGCGCGAGCGGGTGCTGGAGCGCGTAGACCGCTTTATCGAGTGGTGCGAGGCGCGTCACATGAGCGTCGTGCTGAACCTGCACAAGGCGATCGGCAATTACTGCGACATTCAGGAGCCGATCCAGCTGCTCGACTCTCCCGAGCTTCAGGAACGCTTCGTCGCGCTGTGGGTCATGCTGGAAAAGCGCTATGCGGCGCATCCCGAGGTGTTCTTCGAGCTGCTCAACGAGGTGCGCAGCGTCGATCCCGGGCAGTGGAACGCGCTGGCCGATCGCACGCTGCGCGCCATCCGCACGCTCAATCCCACGCGCCGGGTCATCATCGGCAGCATCTGCTGGAACAGTCCGGATTGCCTGAAGGATCTGCGCGTGTACGGCGACGAAAACGTCATCTATACCTTCCACACCTACGCGCCCTTTGAGTTCACCCATCAGCAGTCCGTCCTGCAGCCCGGCCCGCTCTACTATAACCGCGCCATGCCCTATCCCACGGACGACGTGGAGCGCTATCGCGACTATCACCGCCTGGTCGAGGGAGCTCAGGACGCCTATCCGGGAATTACGCGCATCGACAGGGATTTTCTGCGCGGCACGCTGTCCGGCGCGATCGAGTTTGCGCGGCGCAACCCGGACAAGACGCTCTGGTGCGGCGAGTTCGGCACCATTCGCCACTGCGCGCTGAGCTCCCGCGAAAACTGGATGCGGGACGTGATTTCGATCCTGAAGGAATACGGCATCCCCTACTGCGTCTGGAACTACCTGAGCACGCCCAACGACGGAAACCGCTTCAGCCTGGTGGACGACGACTCCCGAAGTCTCCTCAGCGAGCGCCTGCTGCGCGTCATTCAGGGTCAGGAGGCCTAGCGCGTACCAAAAAGCTAAGCGCCGGTCAGACGCTTTGATCTGACCGGTGTATTTCTATGCGATTATTTCACCAGCAGCCAGCTCCTCGGCGGGACGGCGTGGCCCTCGAAGTCAAAGGGCGCGTCCGAGGCGTTGCAGACCATGCGCTCGCCGCCCTCGTAGGTCGTGACCGTGACCTGGTCAGTCAGGTACTCGTGCCTGTCGATGAACTGCGTCTGCAGGTGGTTGAGCGGCCGGTGCTCGCGATCCGCCTGGGCGATGATCTTCGCCGTGCGCGCGAGGTCGGCCTCATCGTCGCAGGTCAGATCGGCCGCGCCCATCCAGTTGACCCCCTTCTTGTTGTTCACGAATTTGGAGTACAGGTAGAAGGTGGGCCGGCCGCCGTACTCGAACACCTTGAGCCGGGCCGCGTCCCCCTTGATGGGATAGTTGATCGTCTCGGTGGTCGGGTTGCTCAGGATGATCCCGTGATAGACCAGCTGCCACAGCGGAACCAGCCGGTCGCACAGGGGATGCGTGTGGGTGAGCATGTTGAAGGCGGCGTACAGGCCGTAGTCCAGCTCGCCCGCGCAGAAGTCGTAGCAGCCCTCGCTCATGAAGCCGCCGAACAGACCGGCAGACAGGCTCATGATGCGGCGCATGATGGTCACGTACTCGCGCTTCGTGGCCGGGTGGTTTGGGCTAAAGCAGCTGCGCGGGGGCACCACGCTGATCACGTCGATGTAGTGAAGCCCCTTAAAGCCCAGCTGCGCCACCCGGGGCAGGTCGCGCTCGGCGAAGCGCCAGGCGGCGTGCGGGCACAGATCGTACATCTTGCCGCCGCTCCAGAAGGCGTGCGAGGCGAGCTGCCCGTCCCGCGTGACGATGGGCAGCTCTTCCGCGTCCCAGTCCTCGGCGATCGAGTAGCAGTCGGTCGAGTTGGTGTGGCAGACGATCTGATAGCCCATGTCCTGCGCCTTCTCGATCAGCCGCTTCAGGCCCTCCTCCCCGCCCAGCGCGCTCTCGACCGGGAACATCTGCGGGTATCTCCCGTCGTGGCCGCGCAGATTCCAGCCCACCAGGCAGATCTCGGCCTTCTCCACCCCCTCTTTCTTCAGCGCGTCCAGTATCTCGCCCACCCGCTCAAAGGTGACGGCGACATGCATGGGCGGCTCGTTCTCGATGGTCTGCTCGGGCACCGGCGAGGGCGCGGGCTTCCAGGCCAGGCGGATGCGGATTTCGGGCGCCTGGGCGGCGTAGGCGCGCGCGGCGTTCAGGCGCTGATCGAGGCGGACGCAGGCGTGGCGCGCCAGCTGATGCGCACGGTACACGCGGCACATGTCGCTGTAGTCGGCCTCTAGGGGAAGCAGGTGGTACTCGACCGACAGATCCTCCTCGGGCGCGCACCCCTCGAGAAGAAACCGGGCGCACAGGCGGTACTCCCCGCCCTTCACGGTCACGTACTGGCTGTGCTGACACTTCATGCCGTCAAAGATGGCGACGAAGCACTTTTCCCTCGTCTTAAAGCCGAACATGGGCATCACGGTGTAGGCCGATTCGTACTCGATATCCTCCCTTTCCCGGAAGAAAGTCAGCATGTCGGCCTGATTGCGCTGGCCGTGCGGCAGGGCCATATAGCCCTCCTCCCCCGCGCGCGCGGCCGCGTAGTCGGGCAGAAAGTCCACCGTCTCGATTCCCCCGCCCAGCAGGCAGGCGGGCAGCGTCGCCTTGAAGCCGTAGTCGGTCTCTTTCATATTCAGCGCGAAGGACACGATCGCGCCGTCGGTTCGTCTTGCGTATGCGAGCATGATTTTCACTCCTTCAATGCGTTTAAATGACTTTTGTCTATTGATTATAGCACCCCGATGGAGTATAATCAAAGCGTGCAATGAACATCGACTGGTCAAAAAACAACTTGTTGAGGAAGTGCGCCATGCCCAGCGACATATGCTTTTCACAGATCGACCCCTGCGTGCGCTACGCCCGGGAGGGCAGCCTGACGCCGATCAACCTGGGCGAGGTCTGCGCGCGGGACAACCGGCTGTTTTACCTGTACGAGGGCGACTGCGCGCTGCGCCTGAGCGGGGAGCGCTTTTCCCTGACCGGGGGCACGGCGGCGCTGCTGCCCGCGGGAACCGCCTATCGCTTCGAGGTGACGGGCAAGCGCATGCCGCGCCTGTTCTCGGTCAATTTCGACCTCACGCGGGATCGCGGCCGTTCCTGCGACAGCCCCTTTCCCCTGCTGCCCGGCGCTTTCCCGCTGGCCGAGGCGGAGCGCGAGCGCACGGTTTCGGACTGCGAGGCGCTCTGCCGGCCGCTGCGCGTGACCGGCGCGGAGGCGCTCGAGCCGATCCTGGCCGAGATGCAGCGGGAATACGTCGGGCGCAGGCGCTTTTTCGAGCGGCAGCTGTCCGCGCTGATGCTCCGGGCGCTGATCCTGCTCACGCGCCAGACCCTGTGGGAGGACGAGACGCAGCCGGACGCGGTCGAGCGCATGATCGCCTTCATACAGGCGCGCTACGCCTCCCCGCTGACCAACGAGGAGGTAGCCGCGGTGGTCAGCTATCACCCGGTACACGCCGGGCGGCTGATGCGGCTGCACACCGGGCGCACGATTCACCAGTACCTGCTCGCCTGCCGTCTGCAGAAGGCGCTCGAGCTGCTGCTGAACACCTCGCTGCCCATCACCGGCGTGGCGCTGCAGACCGGCTTCTCCAGCGCCAGCCGCTTCACCAGGCGCTTCCGCGAAGCGACCGGCCATACGCCCTCCGAGTTCCGCCGGGCGCGCCTTTCCGGAACCAACGAGCCGGACGACGCGTCGAAATGCCTGAAATGATGGAAGGAGCTGACTGACCATGAAAAAGAAGCTGATCTGCACACTGCTGGCGCTGGCGCTCAGCCTGCCCTGCGCCCTCGCTAAAACCGTTCCTCAGGCCACGCAGGCGCCCGCAGCCTACGACGCGCTTTACGCCGGGTATTGCGCCGCCTATCAGGCGCTGGACGGCGCGCTGGGCGCGCAGCCGGGCACGGCGGGCGCATCGCTCAAGGGCGCGATCGCCGCGTGCTCCCTGCTGGACTGGGCGCAGGAGCTGCCTGAAGACGAGGCGGGCCGCCTGCCGGAGGAGATTCTGTCCTGGTATCTGAATCTTTCCGAGGACGAGCTGGCTCTGCTGGACGAGAGCCTCGAGGCCGCGCTGGCTCAGGCCGACGACATCGCCGCCGACTTCGAGGGCGCGAAGGCGCTGCTGGAGGACGCGGGAAACCCGCAGAAGCACGAGGGCTACGACCGGGAAAAGTGGCTGGTCGTGCGCGGCGAGCTGACCCGCTTTCTGGCCTGGAAAACCACCCAAACGAACGATAAAGGAGCAAACGAATGATTACGATTGACCTGAAAAAGGGCGAGCTGCTCTGGGGCGGCCGCGTCCACGAGGGCACAAGGATGCCCTACGCCCCCGGCTTCACCGCCGACCTGCACGACCCCCTGGGCAACCAGGAGAACTTCCTGCTGCTCAGCAGCCATGGCCGCGTGATTTACAGCGACCGGCCGTTCGTCTTCACCGTGGGCGAGGACAAGGTGTTTATCGAGCCCGACGGCGAGGTGATCGAGCGCCAGGCCGGCACGACGCTCAGGGAGGCCTACCTCTGCGCGATGAATACCTTCTATCCCCAGCAGGCCGGGCATGTCGAGGAGGAGCTGTTCCGCGCGCCGCAGTTCAATACCTGGATTGAGCTGGTCTACAACCAGAACCAGGCGGACGTCCTGGCCTACGCCGAGCGCATTGCCGCCGAGGGCTTCCCGCGCGGCGTGCTGATGATCGACGACAACTGGCAGGAGGACTACGGCGTGTGGCGCTTCCACGAGGGGCGCTTCCCCGACCCCAGGGCCATGATGAATCGCCTGCACGAGCTGGGCTTCAAGGTCATGCTGTGGGTGTGCCCGTTCGTCTCGCCCGACTGCCTGACCTTCCGCGAGATGGAGCGGGACGGCCTGTTCGTGCGCAGGTCTGACGGCCAGGTACACATCGCCCGCTGGTGGAACGGCTACAGCGCCGTGCTCGACCTGACCCGCCCGGCCGACCGAGACTGGTTCAAGGCGCAGATGGACTACCTGCAGAACACCTACGGCGTGGACGGCTTCAAGTTCGACGCGGGCGGCCCTCACTACTACCCCGACGACTGCAAATACCACGTCCCGGGCGCGTCCAGCTGGCGGCAGACCCAGCAGTTCACCCTCTTCGCCGCGCAGTATCCCTTCAGTGAGCTGCGCGAGACCTGCAACCAGCCGCAGTACGCCGCGGCCGAGCGCCTGTGCGACAAGACCCACTCCTGGACCAAAAACGGCCTGGCCACGCTGATCCCCAACTCAATCGCGCAGTCCATCATGGGCTATCAGATGATCTGTCCCGATATGATCGGCGGCGGCGAGTACGCCAACATGACCGAGAACGCCGACAGGCTCGACCAGGAGCTGATCGTGCGCAGCACCCAGGCCAGCGCGCTGCTGCCCATGATGCAGTTCTCCGCCGCGCCCTGGCGCATCCTGAACAGGGATAACTACGCCTGCTGCATGAAGGCGGTCGACCTGCACACCCGCTTCGCCGACTACATCGTCAAGACCGTCGAGGCCTCACTGACCACGCGCGAGCCGGTCGTGCAGCCGCTCGAGTACGCCTTCCCGCATCAGGGCCTGGCGCACGTGACGCAGCAGTTCATGCTGGGCGAGAAGCTCATGGTCGCGCCGGTCATGGAAAAGGGCGCGAAGACCATGAAGGTCGCGCTGCCCGAGGGCCGCTGGACTGCCGACGACGGTCAGGTCTACCAGGGCGGCCGCGAAATCGAGATCGACACCCCCATCGACCGCCTGCCCTTCTTCACGAGGTAAAAAGGCAATCGTTCAACGCCCGAATCGAAGTCCTCCCTGAAAACCGGGAGGGCTTAGCTTGTCAAAAAAAGGT
>CAKUFB010000021.1 GCA_934647145.1 uncultured Clostridia bacterium | reverse complement strand
CAATATGAAGAGAATCGCCGCAGTAATGCCTGCCTGATAGACGGGCTTTTCTTTTTGTACGGCTTTTTATCCTGTTCTGTCTTTGCTTCTGTACCTGATATGAAAAAGACACGCTTCCCTTTCCGAAAAACGTGCCTTTTTCAGTGACCTTAAACCCAAAGGTTTTCAGCCTTCCTGCCACCTCTCCAGTCTCCGCTAAAAATCAAAGATTTTTCGGGCGCGGAGCCTGCAGGGAAACGATTTTTGCTCTGGAAAATGAGATTTACAAAAACCGTCCCGTGCCCACGCTGTATATTTGCACTGTCCGCGTCGGCAACGCCGACAAGAGTTTTTCGGAGAATTCCGGAAAACCGGAGAAATCAGCCGCCCCAATTTATGGCGGCTGGTTTCGTGTTCTGTCCGGCGGCAGCAGGTGGCTGTCGGCACTGCCGACCGGCAGCAAGTGGAGATAGGCACTGCCCGGTCGAAAGGGCTGCGGCCCTCTCGAGCTCTCCGGGTTTTTTCGACAGTCTGTACGATTCCCTCAGGGAATCGCTTCCTTACGGCTCCGCGGGGGCCGTGGGCGGACTCTGGTGAGGCGCGCCGGGCATCGCCGTCCTCATGACGTGAAGAGGCTTCGCGGAATCAACCGTCCCATGCGCGCGAGCCGGCGCAGACAAACTTCAGAGGGGGTCTGGGGGAGCACGAAGCGGCAGCGGAGTCGCCCCCAGCGCGGCAAAGCAAAACGCGAAAGCAGCCGGACTGCCTTCGCGTTTCTATGTGCTTATCGCGCCCAATTACTTGGCCAGCGCGGCCTTGGCGGTCTCGGCCAGCTGGGTGAAGCCGGCGGGATCCTGGATAGCGATGTCGGACAGCATCTTACGATCGATCACGACGCCGGCCACCTTCAGGCCGTTGATCATGCGGGAGTAGGACAGGCCGTTCATGCGGGCGGCCGCGTTGATGCGGGCGATCCACAGGCGGCGGAACTCGCGCTTCTTCAGGCGACGGCCAATGAAGGCATACCGCATGGAACGGCGAACCTGTTCACTGGCAGCGCGATACTGCTTGCTCTTCGCGCCAAAGTAACCCTTGGCCAGCTTAAATACCTTACGACGCTTCTTGACAGCGTTAACAGCTCTCTTAACTCTTGCCATTGTTGTTTCGCCTCCTTACTTGTACGGAATCAGTTTCTTCATGGTCTTCGCTTCGCCGCTGTACACATACGCGGCCTTGCGCAGGTTGCGGGTACGCTTGGTGGGCTTCTTGGTGAGAATATGGCGCTTGTAGGCCTGGGAGCGCTTCACCTTACCGTTCTTGGTCAGGCTCAGGCGCTTCGCGGCGGCGCGACAGGTTTTTTGCTTAGGCATAGGTACATCCTCCTCTCATAAGATGCGAGTTACTCTTTGGGAGCCAATACCATCGTCATGTTGCGGCCCTCGGTCAGGGGGGCGCGCTCTACGACTGCGATATCCTTGCAGCGCTCTGCGAAATCCTTCATGACGTCCACGCCGATCTCGGAGTGCGAGATCTGGCGGCCGCGGAAGCGAATGGACACCTTGACCTTGTTGCCATCCTTCAGGAACTTCGCCGCAGCCTTCTGCTTGACGTCCACATCGTGATCCTCAATCGTGGCCGAGAGGCGAACCTCCTTGATTTCGATGACTTTCTGATTCTTGCGAATCTCGCGTTCGCGCTTGGCCTGTTCGAATCGATACTTGCCGTAGTCCATGATCTTGCACACCGGCGGCTTGGCCGTGGGCGCGATCTTGACCAGATCCAGCTGCTTTTCCTCAGCCAGCTCCAGCGCGGCTCGCACGGGCATCACGCCCAGCTGACCGCCGTTCTGATCGATGACGCGAACCTCGCGATCACGAATCTCCTCATTAATCATCAGATCGTTGGTGCTAATCTTCGTTACCCCCTTCAAGCTAAGTCATGAAAGAAAAAAGAGCGGATGCAGTCATCCACTCTCCATGCACACAAAAGACCGGACGCATCGCGTCCATTCTGTATGATAACCCGCGCTGACCCATGGCCGCCGGGTGAGAAGTGGCTGACTTCTTCTTGTGACCTGAACAGTTTACCACGCTGCGGGCCTGCTGTCAACAGCCGTATGAACATTTAACAGGGCATGTTCAGGCTCAGCCTGCCGGCAGGCGGGAGTCGGCCCCGCCGACCACCTCCCCTAAATCCTGCGGATCAGGCTGGATGAGAAGAGCTGGAAGCCCAGATCGTTGGGGTGCAAGCCGTCAGCGAGGTAGCTTTCGTTGCCGGGCACGAGCGCCATGCCCTCGATGACCTCGAAGGCGGGATGGCGCTTCGCGATTTCGCGAATCATGGCGCGGATGCCGGCCATGTCGGCGAACCTGCCCTTCTGGCCCTCCATGGCGCACCACAGCGGCACGATCAGCAGCTTGCGCGCGGCGGGGTACAGGCGCTCGACGCCTAAAAGAAAGCCCTCGACGTTCTCGCGGAAGGCCGCCTCAGTGTCCACCAGGTTGCGGTCGTTCCCGCCGTAGGCCACGCTCACGAGACTGGGCGAAAGGCCGACCTCCTCGAGCAGCTCGGGCTGAAAGTACGCCCCGCCCACGCCCAGGTTCAGCTGCTCCATGCCCAGGTTGAGCGAAACCTGCGTGGGATAAATGCGCGAGGGGTCGACCGACTCCATGCCCTGGGTGATCGAGTCGCCAAAGGCCAGGTACAGCTTCTCGCGCCGGGGAACCGGCTCCGCGGCGGTCGTGCCCTCGCCCAGCGTCAGATCAGTCAGCTCGGCGCTCACCAGGCAGGGCAGGCACACGCGCACCTCGCGCATCCCCTCGCCCGGCAGGTCGATCCGCGCGGCGCACTCGCCGGGCCGCTCGATCAGCAGCTCGACCACCGGGCAGCGCATGCCGCCCGCGACCGCGGTCACATTGGCGCGGCTTCGCGACAGCCGGGTCACATGAAAGCGCAGCTCCAGCCAGGGCGCGTCGGTCGTCATTTCCAGCGTCACGCCCGCCGTGCACAGCGCCCGGGTCTCGCGCGCCTCGTTCGCCGCCGCGTACAGAGCCAGCTGACGGTCGGTGAAGCGCAGCGGCTTCATGCCGAACTCGCCCTTTTCAAGGCGCAGCAGGCCGTGATAGTATCTCTCATCCGTCAGTATCGTATTCATGTGCTCGCTCCTTTATCAGTCCAGTATGCTGTACGCGAACGCCTCCCAGCGAAGGCGCGTGCCCTCCTCGATCTCGTCGGGCAGCAGCGCGCGCGCCACCGGGGTCAGATCCGCGCTGTCAATGTCCGTGCGCCGGAGCAGGGCGTAGTCGCCGTCCAGCCGCACCACCAGGTATTCCATCGGTTCCATCAGGCCTCCTCCTTCCCGCGCCCGATCACCTTCAGGCGCACATACGCGACCAGTATCGCCGTCAAAACGAACGCGACCGCCGACACAAACTGGGCCGGGTACAGGTCAAGCCCCAGCAGCCGGTTGCCGTTTTTCTGAATCAGGCTCACCAGCGGGCTCATCGCGCAGGTGGACAGAAAGCCGGTCAGGCCGCCCGCCGACACGTTGAGCGCCAGCGCCGCGCGGCGCTCGTCGCCCTTCACATAGTCGAAGATCAGGTTGGTAATCGAGCTGTTGATGCCGCCCATCGACACGGCGTACAGGCAGTAATAGATCGTGTAGAGCACCCTGCCGTTCCCCGGCACGGTGAAGCAGTTGACCAGGAAGCCCGCGCCCGCGATCATGAAGCACAGGTACACCATCCGGCTGAAGGAATGCCGGTCGGCATAGCGCCCCAGCGCCGGGGAAACCAGCGCCCGCAGCACGCTGTAGGCGATGGACAGCGCCGAAATGAAGGTCATCGAGAAGCCCAGCTCGCCCACCTCATAGGCTCCGTAAAAGGGTACCGCGCAGCCCGAGGCAGCGTTCCACAGCACGAATACCCACACGATGCGCCTCAGGCCCTTATCGCGCAGCAGCGCCCTCACGCCGCCCAGGCTCAGCCCGCTCGAAGAAACACCCTCCGCGCGGCGCTCGGCCACCCGGCTGACGCAGGTCATCTGAAGCAGCAGCAGCGCCGCAATGAGCGCCGCGCCCAGAAGGAAGGTCTGCGCGCCCCGATTCGCCGCCTCCAAAAGGTCAATCGTCCGGCCGACCGCGTAGGTAAACGCCATGCCGCCCATCAGCGACACGATTTCCTTCTTCGCCGTGAACGAGCCGCGCTGGCGGTCGTCGATCAGGCCCATCAGCCAGGCGGTCTTCTGCGGCGCGCCCACGTTGAGCAGTATGTGACCCGAGCAGAAGCAGACCAGGAAGATCAGCGTGCGTATGGGCGCGCTCAGCGGCAGCACCGGCGTCAGGTAGGAGAGCGCAAAGAGCGCCTGATTCACCATATCCAGCACGATGACCGGCCGCTTGACCGCGCTCGTCCTGCGAAACAGCGCGATCGAGGCAAGCTGAAACACGCATCCCAGCGACACAAACGAGGACAGCACGCCGGTCAGGCTGGTCGAAAAGCCCAGCGCCGCCGTGATTCGGGCCAGGTACGCCCCGCCCACCAGGATCGCCACGAAATACTCAAACGCCGCCTCCGCAATGTACATCAGCCGGCCCGTGCGCTCCGCATTCTTCATGTCCGTTTCATCCTCCGCCGCAAAATCCGGTGTGATTATACCATCTTCTCCGCGCAAATGCAACCGGTACGCAGCGCGCCGAAAAAGACGCTCCGCCTCCGCTCAGAAAGAGCCAAATGCGTTCAGAGCGCGCCTCAGGCGGACTGAAGCGCACTCTGAATTCAATTTCCCGGGTCTTGCGCGGCCGGACTCAGCCCTCCCCGGCGAGCGACCACATCAGGGTGTCGCCCAGGCGCATGTCCACGTCGATATGGTCGACGTTGTGCCCGTAGAAGCGCTTCTCATAGACCTCGTACGGGGAGCAGGGGCGCTTGAAGTACACGCGGCGCACGCCGTCGTCCTTGGCATGGACGCAGACGAAGTTCTCGTTGGCATAGAGCACGTCGTCGCCGTGCAGGTACAGGTGGCAGCCCGCCCACTCGGCCAGCGAGGCGATCAGGTCGCTGCGCAGAACCTGGGTCGCGCAGTAGACGCTGGCAAACCCGTTTTTCTCGGTCATGGCCAGGGCGGCGCGTCCGTTGTGGCAGTAGCGCCCCAGCACGGTCGCGTCCGGATCGTCAATCTCGAAGCCCGGGTTGACGTAGGCCGGCTGCAGCACGGTCGGCGAAATCCAGATGTTGCTGTGTACGTTGCGGTCGATCACGCCGTAGCGGCGGGTCGCCGAGGCGCGGCGCAGGCAGGGATGACTGGCCGGATCCACGCGGAAGTGCGGGAAGAAGGTCTCGTCGATCTCGCGCACGCTCATGCCGACGGTTTTTTCGATGTGAGCCCTGTCCATCACCCGCTCCGCGTCCGGATTGATGAAGCCGGGCGCGTACAGCCACACCACGACCGCGTGATTGCGGCGCGCCTTGGCGAAGACGGCCTCGCGCTCCGCGTCGGTCAGGCAGTACTGGTTGAGCATCAGGTACATCTTGTAGTCCGGCATGTCGGGCCGCGCCATGTCGTTATGGAAGTAGTAATCGACCGGCGCGCCGATGCGGTGCAGATCGGACGTGCGGAAGAAGTCGGTCACCAGCTGCGTGGTGCGCTGGGAGACGTAATGCACGCTCTCCGCGTCGTAGATCAGCGCGATTTCGTTCTTTTTGGTGCGGTCGAGCGAATAGGCGAACTGCGCGACCTCCTGCTGGCGCCTGAAGAGCGCGAGGATGTCCGGGTCGTTATACCAGCCGCCGCCCATATCGAACCACCAGCCGTTGATTTCCTCGCACAGGTCGCGGGCGAAATCGCGCTTGAGGGTCTTGACGGAATCCTCGGCGGTGTACAGGGCCATGGCGTCGCGCTGCACCCAGGGCGTGGCCAGGTGGGTGCGGGAGTCGTCCTCGTTGATAAAGATCATGTTGCGCAGCCGGAAGGAATCCTGCATTTCGCGCAGCGCCACCACGCCGCCCGGCTCGCGGTTGTTGTACACGCCGGGCGCGGCCAGGAAGTCGATCACGCCGCTGTCCAGGATGGCCGGCGTGCCCGAGCAGGTGGAGCCGTCGAAGTAGCTCGTGCAGCCGTAGGAGCCGTAAAACGCGCCCACCAGCAGGTTGGGGAAGCGGTTCTTGAGCGTATGGCCGAAGTGGATGATGGTGTTGGCCGTGGCGCGGTGCCAGGCGGTATAGAAGTCGGCCACGTGCTGGCAGCTGTTCGCGTTGAGGAACACGCCCACGTTGGTCTCCTCGCGCGCGTTCATGTCCAGCTTCTGCCCAATGACGCGCCCCATGGTTTCCCAGCTGTGCAGGGCGTCGAGTATCTTCTCGTCGGCCACGCCGGCATAGGCGCGCTCGGCGATCGTGGGGATCAGCGGATGCTCGAAGGTCGCGTCCGGGCGCTTCCAGGCGCGGCGCAGCGCCTCCAAGGTGCCGTACTTGTTTCTCAGGAACTGCTCGAACTCCCGCCGGAAGGGCTCGGAGAAGTCGCCGTACGCGCCGTCCTCGGTCTGAAGCGGCTGCGGATAGTACCACTCGGACGTGCCGCCCGCGCACAGGAAAAAGCCGATCACGCGGTCGAAGTGCGGCGTTTTCTCGAGCACGTCGAAGTACTCGGCCAGCGCCCGGTCGGCGTCGCGCCGCCAGGCCTCGGAGCACAGCGAATGCATGCCGTCGAGCACCTCGCCGCGGCCGACCGTCGTGCAGATGCAGGGCCGGTGCGAGCCGTCGGAATAGGTCAGCATTTCCTCGGGATGCGCGTTGACCCACTCCTTGGGCGGCGCGACGTTCAGGCGCAGCATGACATACGCGTCCGGCACGGCGCTCATCAGCACCTCCAGGTCGCGCAGGGTCTGCTGCACGCCGGTGAGCGGGTTTCTGTTGTCGCCGCGCTCAAAGGGAATGTCGGGGGCCTTGTTGCCGGGATTGTTCCAGTCGGTGGCGGCGGTGACGTAATAGATCTTCAGGCCGGCCTCGCCCAGATCCTTCAGATAGGCGGGATCCTGTATGGGCGCGGTCATGGTCATGGGCGGATAGGCGCGGCCGTCGATCAGGATGGCCGGTTCGCCATGGTATCTTTCCACATGTGCGTCGGGCATGAGTGCTTCCTCCCTTATCTGTTAATTTGTCGCGTCTATCATAACACAGGTTCGCCGCTGAAACAAGGACTTCGCGAAAAAATCGACGGGGAAGGGCTTCGCGCAGGAACCCCTTTCCCGCCTCATGACCGGGCTTCTCCCTTCGCCTGTTCCTTCTATATAAATTAGTCCCATTTTGTCCGGCGGTCAGGCCTGGATCGCGCGTTTTTGGCCAGACCTTCGCTCCCGGCGCGCCGCCGTCGGCCGGTAAAACGAGCCTTGAGAGCCGCGCCTTGCAAAAACTGCATTCTTTGCGGAAACTAAACGCGCGGTTTTTGGGCGGAAACCGTTTACAAAGCGCTCTGAAAACGCTATAATGTTTGAAAGAGCCTTTACAATGGACATTCGCGCTTTGGGAGAATGAGATATGTTCAAGGAAAAATACCGCACATACATTAACTGGGGCATTACCGTGCTGATTCTGCTGGTGCTGGCCATCTCATGCTATTTCCTGTTTCTGCGCTGGGACGGCATGATGGCCTCCTGGCGAAACATCGCGGGCATCCTGGCGCCGCTTTCCATCGGTCTGAGCATCGCATACCTGCTGGACTCCCTGGTGGAGCTGTTCACGCGGCTCCTGATGCACATCCCGCTGGGCAAGAAGGCCAGTCAACCGCGCGTCCGACGCGTCTGGCGCGCCGTGTCGATCGCGCTGAGCGAAATCCTGCTCGTGGCCGCGATCAGCACGCTGATTCGTTCCATTCTGCCGCAGATGATCGACAGCCTGCTGGCCATCATCTCCAATATCGACCAGTATGCCGCGAACCTCGAGGCCTGGGGACGTCCCCTGCTGGACGAGAACCCGAGCATCGCGCCCTATGTGCTGGAGCAGTTTGACAAACTGGAGACCTTCGTCAAGGACTTCCTGAAAAACGACCTGCTCTCCGTTATCACGCGCGTGACCAACGGCCTGTTCGAGGTCGGCACCTACGTCTATAACTTCATCCTGGGCCTGATCGTGTCGATCTACCTGCTGTTCAGCAAAAACCGCCTGATCGGCCATTTCAAGAAGCTGCTCTACGCGCTGGTCAAGCCTGAACGCGCCAACCACGCCCTCGCGCTGGGCCGCTACACCAATCAGGTGTTCAAGGGCTTTCTGGTCGGCAAGCTGGTCGATTCGATGATCATCGGCTTTCTGTGCTTCCTGGGCATGACCCTGCTTCGCATTCCCTACTCCCTGCTCATCAGCATCATCGTGGGCGTAACCAACGTCATCCCCTATTTCGGCCCGTTTATCGGCGCGATTCCATCGGCGCTGCTGCTGCTCATGCTCAATCCGTACAAGTGCCTGGTGTTCGTGATCTTCATCTTCCTGCTGCAGCAGCTGGACGGCAACGTCATCGGCCCGAAGATTCTGGGCAATACCACGGGCATTTCGTCGCTGGGCGTGCTGATTTCGATTTTGATCGGCGGCGGGCTGTTCGGCCTGACCGGCATGCTGCTGTGCGTGCCCACCTACAGCGTGCTCTACTCCCTCATCAAAAGCGCCTCCGAGAAAAAGCTCGACAAGCGCGGCCTGCCCATACAGACGGAAACCTATACCACGCTCGAGCAAATCGACCCGGAGACGCTGGCCGCGGTCGACTCCACCTCCCCCAGCAGCCACGCGCAGGACAAAAACGGCTTCGGCGACCTCTTCCGGCGCGCCTTCGGAAACAAGAAATAGCCTCGCGTCAAACGAACAGCTCCATGCCGCCGCATGGGGCTGTTCTTGCGGAATGACCCGGATCGGCCGCTCAGCTTCAATTCCGCAAGCAGGCCGTTCCGCGCAAGCGTCCTCCGGCGGATACGGCAGCTCACCCTCCTTCGCGCCTGATCGGCTTCCCGACGACCCTTTCCGCCGTGTCGATGATCTCACTGACCGTAAAACCGACGCATGGAGGGTTCGCTCAAATATGTTGGTTTTTTATAAAAGCGGGTTTGCTTTTTTCATGTTGGAAGCAGATCGGATATGCTAAAATAGTCTCGTCATATGCGGATGGGGGAGGCGTTTTTTTGAAGCTTTTCGTTGGATACCAGCTGTGCGGCGACGACAGCTTCCTGCGCTGCATTCTGGAGCGCCGGGAAAAGATCGGAGAGGTCTATTTTTCATGGGACGCCATGCCGAGCGGAAGAAGCGCCGTCGGACTGCGGCAGGATCTTTTTCCGTGGGAAGCCGCGCAGCGCCAGCGCGAAGAGCTTCAGACGATCGCGGACGCGGGCGTCGGGCTGAACCTGCTGCTGAACGCCAACTGCTACGGCGCACAGAGCCTGGCCCGCGGCTTTTTCCAGTCGGCGGGAGACCTCGTTTCCTATCTGTGCGAGCAGATGAACCTCGTCTCCGTCACAACGACCTCTCCGGTCATCGCCCGCTTCGTGCGGGAAAACTTTCCGCAGCTCGAGGTTCGCGCGTCAGTCAATATGGAGATCGGCACGGAAGAGGGCATGGACTATCTGAGCGACTGCTTCACCTCGTTTTATGCCAAACGCGAGCTCAACCGGGATCTTCCGGCGCTGCAAAGGCTTCGCCGCTGGTGCGGCGCGCACGGAAAGAAGCTCGATCTGCTGGCAAACAGCGGCTGCCTGAACAACTGTTCAGCGCGGCAGTTCCACGATAACCTCGTCGCCCATGAGCAGGAAATTGCGGGCATGGACAACGCCTTTACCTTTCACAGCGTCTGCCGGCGCTATCTTGCCGCTCCGGAGCACCGTTCGGCGATCCTGCGCCTTTCCAACTGGATTCGGCCCGAGGATCTGCATCAATACGAGGGCCTTGCAGACGGGGTCAAGCTGGCGACCAGAACTGCGCCCCATCCGGCGCAGATCCTTCTGGCCTATACGTCCGAGCGGTATGAAGGCAATATACTGGATCTGCTGGAGCCCAATTACGCGCATTTATTCTATCCGGCGGTGCTGGACAACACCGCGTTTCCGGCGGATTATTTCGCCGTCCGCCACAATTGCTCCCATGATTGCGGCAGCTGCGGCTATTGCGAGCGCACCTGTCAGACCATTTTGCGGGCGCTGCCGGACGTCCTGCTGGCAGAAAACGACGGGGACATACAGGAGGAAAGAGAGACATGCTGACCAGTCAGATGATCAAGGAGGCCGCGCTGGCCGCCGGAGCCGACGCCTGCGGCATCGGCAGCATGGAGCGCTTTGCGGAAGCGCCCAGGGACATGGATCCGCGCTATCTGTTCCCGGAGGCAAAGTCCGTCGTCGGCTTTGTGTTCCGAATCCCGCGCGGCGTGCAGCGGGGCATTGAAGAAGGCACGCAGTTTTATCAGTACCCGTCCATGGCCTATGGCGGCATCAACGAGATCTACGCGCCGGCGGTGCTCTACCGCGTCGGAAAGCTGATCGAAGATCACGGCTATGAGGCGTTTTTGTACCGGAACACCGGTGCGCGCGGCCGCATCTCCGACGTCGACGGCACGGTCGGCAACACCATTTCACCCGAAGAGCAGATTACCGTCAACGAGCAGGCCAAAAACAAGGCCGCCCACCACCGCACGGTGCAGTATACGCGCCCGGTGCGTGAAGGCGGCGTCGCGCCCGATTTGCAGTTCCACTTCCGCCTGGCGGCCGTCATCTGCGGTCTGGGCGAGATCGGCTGGTCGAAGATGCTGCTGACGCCGGAGTTTGGCCCCTTGCAGCGCGTGGCATTTCTGTTCACGGACGCCGAGCTGGAGCCGGATCCCATCTACGACGGGCCTCCCCTCTGCCGCAGGTGCATGGCCTGCGTCAGGCAGTGCCCGGGCCACTGCATTCCGTCGATCAAGGACAACAATTCCTGCCATGCGACCATCGAGGGGCACACCTACGAGTGGGGCAACATCGATATGTGGCGCTGCTACGCATTCTACACCCATGCCGGCCGGTACTACAACCCCTTCGTTCCCAAGGAGGTTTTTGACAGCAATACCGGCAGTCTCGATCTGCTCGAGGACTTTGACAACAGGCTGAAGGCGGATGAGAAGAACGTCACGGAACTGTACACGGAGCTCGAAAAATATTTCCCGACCTGGGTCGGCTACAATATGGCCAAGTGCGGCGGCTGCATCCGCGCGTGTGTAAGCATGCTGGAAAAGAAGGGCGGCTGCATGGAGGGCCGCTTCAAACAGCCGCTGCGCACCGGCAAGGCGTGGAAGATGGATCGCTGAGGCGGCGCTCGATAGGGGGAAACGATCATGTTAAACAGCGCATTTATCAAGGAAAAGGCGAAGCAGTTTGGCGCAGACCTGTGCGGCGTCGGCGATATCCGCCTGTTTGCGGACACCGACCCGCAGCGCGACCCGCGCCTCATCTGCCCGCACGCGACGTGCGTCATCGGCTTTGCGTTTGCCGTGCCGAAGGGGCTTTACTACGGCATGGAGCACGCGAATCAGTATCTCAACTATACAAATCTCGGCGTTAAATACATGGATGAAGAGCTGGCGGAAATGTTTCTTCTGCGCATGGCGGGCTACATCGAAAACGAGGGCTATGACGCGTGCGTGCAGCGCAATGTGTCGAACCTGAAGATCAAGGGCGACAAAACGCAGAATCCCGAGCTCATCGACACGTATGAGCTCTCGCACGCAGCGGCCGTCGCGCCGGGAAAGCCCGTGCCGGATATCATCATGGACTTTACGCAGGCCGCGCAGATCTGCGGTCTCGGTTGCCGCAGCATGAAGGGAAACGTACTCACAAAAAAATACGGTCCGTTCGTCCGGCTGGCCTTCATCGTGACCGACGCGCCGCTGGAGACAGACGAACCGTTTACCGAACAGCTGTGCGACGGCTGCGGTCTGTGCGCAAAGGCCTGTCCGGGGCACGCGATCGGCGAAAACGGTCTGGACACCTGGCAGTGCAGCGTCTACTACCGCGGCGCGCACAAATCGAACCCGTACATGACCGACGCCTGGCTTGCCGGAAATCCCGAGCGGGAGGCCATTTTGAACGGCGAAAAGCGCTTTGACGCGCAGTCCGCCCGCGCCATTTACAAGGAGCTCGACTTCCTGCCGAGCCGCTCAACGGGCTACGCGCCGTGTATTTGCGGCAAGGCGTGCGACATTGCCTGCTACAGGCATCTGATGGGAGTGACGGACTTATGATGGCAAAACGGGAGCTGACGCAGGCTGTCGTCGCCTGCGCGAAAAAATTTGACGCCGACCTTGTGGCCATCGGCAGCGCCGACCGCTTTGCGGGAACGAACGTCTTTGACATTTATCCGGACGTCAAATCGGTCGTCTGCATCGCCTTCCGCGTCCTGCGCGGCAGCCACCGCGGCATCGAAGAGGGCACGACGTATTACCAGTATTCCACGACCGGCATTGAGACGATTGAAGAGACACTGATGCCGCAGACGCTTCTGCGCGTGAGCGCGTTTCTGGAGGAGGAGGGCTATCTCGCCATCCCGCAGAAGCGCCATCAGATCATCACGCCGGATCCCGAGGGCACCAATCCAGAGATCAACTACGAAGAAATTTACCGCGGCGTCAAGGCGGAAAAAATGCTCGACTTTGAAGACTGCGCCATGCGCTGCGGTCTCGGTGAGCGCGCGCTGACCGGAAACGTTCTGACGAAGGAATTCGGCCCCCTGCAGCGCTATGCCTTCGTCCTGACCAACGCCGAGCTTGAGCCGACGCCGCTGAAGAAGGCCGGCCTTTGCGACGGCTGCAGGAAGTGCGTCGCCGCCTGTCCCGGCCATGCGCTGGACGAGGACGGTCGCCGCAGCGACTGGCAGTGCGCCGTCTATTATAAGGGCGCGAACCGCTCGAAAAATCCCTTTATGCCCGCCGACGCATTCCCGGACGTTCCGAACCGGGAAGCCGTGATGAACGGCACGGCACGCTTCCACAGCCTTGAGGATTCCGAGCGCGTGCTCGACGAGACGTTCTTCTACCCGCCCATCAAGCACGCCTACGTCAGTTCCGTCTGCGGACGAGCCTGCGATATGGCCTGCTATGTACACCTTGAGCAGCAGGGAAAGCTGCTTTGCGCCTTCCGCCGTCCGTACCGCACAAGACCTGAATGGGTGCTGGACGACAAGGACTGATTTTACTGCACGAAAAGAGGAGAATATGCGTACATTCTCCTCTTTTATCTTGTTTTTGGGGAATTTCGCTGGTATCATATACTCTAACAGGAGGTGATGCGCTCATGCTGCTTTGCGAGGCCTGTCCGTTTATCCGCTTCGCGCAGGAACTGACGTATAGTCCGACCGGAAAGCGCGTCTGCCCGGGCGACAGCCGCATTTTCTATGTGCTCTCCGGCAGCGGAAGCATCGCCGTTCAGGGCGAGACGTTTTCCATGCGGGAGCGAACCTTCGTCCTGATCAACACCGGAATCCCGTATCAGATCACGTCCGACCGCCTGCTCAAAATGATCGTTCTGAATTTTGACTATACCTTTGAGCGCTCTGGTATCCGGCATTTTATTCCGCCGCTTCCCTGCCGGG
This sequence comes from uncultured Clostridia bacterium, assembly GCA_934647145.1. Taxonomy (GTDB): domain Bacteria; phylum Bacillota; class Clostridia; order Christensenellales; family Aristaeellaceae; genus CAKUFI01. Next base: position 5,870 of record CAKUFB010000021.1, on the reverse strand, counting down.
AGGCGGGCGACGCGCCCTATCCCCGCCGCGAGAGCTTCGAAGACTCTCAGATCCTGAACGACTTCATCGTGCTCAATGATATGAGCGTGCTCCTGCGGCAGCTGCGTGAAATTCTGGATACCTGTACCACGCAGAAGATCCATTATCGGGAATATGCGTCGTGCGCGCTCAAGCAGCTTCTGATCACGGCCATCCGTTCAAGTTCGCTTTCCAGCACCCGGGTCAGCCGGACAGCTTCACAGCTGATTCAGTATCTGCAGGAGCACTACAGCGAACCCATCAGCAGCGCACAGCTGGCCGAGACGTTCAACTACCACGCCAATCACATCAACCGCATCATGCGCGGCGCAACGGGCATCACGGTGCATAAATATCTGATCAACTACCGCATTTCCATGTCCAAAGGGCTTCTGATCGACACAGACCTGAGCATCGAGCAGATCGCCGTGCAGGTTGGCTTTGAGAGCGCAGCCTATTATTCTCTTTCCTTCAAAAAACTGATGGGCTGTTCTCCGAGCCTGTACCGCAGGCTCCAGCGCGAATACATATGAAAGAATATGTTAGCCGCAGTGTCGTGACGAACAAAAAATACCTTGTGAGCTGCAGCAGAACTCACAAGGCGTATCACACTGGAGGTGCCATCCAGATTTGAACTGGAGAATGAAGGTTTTGCAGACCTTTGCCTTACCACTTGGCTATGGCACCTTAAAAATGGAGCGGTAGACGAGGCTCGGACTCGCGACCTCCACCTTGGCAAGGTGGCGCTCTACCAACTGAGCTACTACCGCATATGGTGCCTTGGGGCGGAGTCGAACCACCGACACTGTGATTTTCAGTCACATGCTCTACCAGCTGAGCTACCAAGGCACATGGCGACCCGGAAGGGGCTCGAACCCTCGACCTCCAGCGTGACAGGCTGGCGTACTAACCAACTGTACTACCGGGCCACATTTTTTGGTGGGAACTACAGGGCTCGAACCTGTGACCCTCTGCTTGTAAGGCAGATGCTCTCCCAGCTGAGCTAAGCTCCCTTGTTGTTCCCCCATCAGCCGCATTCTCGCGGCGACAGGTAATATAATACACCACCTGACGGGATTTGTCAATAGGGTTTTTGAAAAAAATCCCCGAACACTTTTTGTCGCTTTTCGGGACGTTCTCCTTCTCCGTGCAAAACGAGAGCGACGTGCCCTTCCGCCCGGAAAGGGCCACGGTGCTGTTCTACACGGCGGACGGCCGAATCGACGACAGGCTGCAGATGACCTGCGACGAAATGCGGACGTTTATGGACTCGGACGACCTCACCCGCGCCGGCACGCCGCTGTACCTTTACTTCGGCGCGGAGCTGCGCGACCCGCCGCAGACGAGTGCGGAATGCGTGCTGCGCGGCACGGACGCGAACGGCCACGAGCTGACCTTCTACGGCTACGCGCTCTTTACGGACAAGAACGCCTGAGAATACGCAAACCCACGCACAATCCGCTCCCCGCCGGTCTGAACGACCCGGCGAAGGAAGGCGGAATCATGCGTGGGTTCTTTTTGCGCTGCGAAAGCTCAGCCCTTGATCGAGCCGATCAGCACGCCCTGAATGAAGTATTTCTGCACGAAGGGGTACATGATGATGACGGGCAGGCTGGAGACCACCATCAGCGAGTACTTGAGCAGGTCGGCCAGGCCCTGCTTGGCGGCGGCCAGCTCCTCGTCCACGATCAGGGACGCGTCAAAGCTGTTGGCCAGCAGGATGTCGCGCAGCACGATCTGCAGCGGGTAGAGCTTCTGATCGCTCAGGTACAGAAAGGCGCTGAAGTAGCTGTTCCAGTGGCCGACGGCGTAGTAGAGCGTGATGACCGCGATGACCGCCTTGGACAGCGGCAGCACCACGCTGAAGAAGTACCGAAAGTCGCTGCAGCCGTCGATCTGCGAGGCCTCCAGCAGCTCGGCGGGCACGTTGGTCTGCAGGAAGGTGCGCGTGATGATCATGTTGTAGACCGACAGCGCGCCGGGAATGATCATCGCCCAGACCGTGTTGATCATGCCCAGGCCGCGCACCAGGATGTAGGTGGGGATCATGCCGCCCGAAAAGAGCATGGTGAAGGTGAACATCAGCATCAGGCCCTTGCGGCCGGGCAGCTGCGGCCGGGCCAGCGGATAGGCGGCGATCATGGTCAGCGCGATATTGATCAGCGTGCCGGAGAAGGTGTAAAAGAAGGTGTTGAGGTAGCCGCGCAGCACGGTCGGGTAGTCAAACACCGCCTTATAGCCGCGCATGGTCACGTCCACCGGCCACAGGATCACCCGGCCCGAGGTAATGGCGTGCGCCGAGGAGAAGGAGCAGGAGACGATGAAGATCAGCGGGTACAGCACCACCAGCATGATCAGGGTCAGCAGCGCGGCGTTGACCGCGTAAAAGATGCGGTCGTCGCGCGAATCTCGTTGTTTTTTCATGTGCTCTGCCTCCTCACCACAGTCCGCCTTCGCCCAGGCGGCGCGAAATGGCGTTGACGACGGCCATCAGCAGCAGGTTGACCAGCGAGTTGAACATGCCGATCGCCGTGGAATACGAAAAGTCGCTGGTGCCCGAGGCCATGGCCACCTTGTAGACATAGGTGGAGATGACCTCGCTGGTGGGCAGGTTCAGGTTGTTCTGCATCAGGTAGACCTTCTCAAAGCCCACGCTCATGATGCTGCCCATGCGCAGAATCAGCATGATGGACACGGTGGGCAGCAGGTGCGGCACGTCCACATGCCACAGCCGCTGCAGCCGGCTCGCGCCGTCAATCTGCGCCGCCTCGTGAAGCGCCCTGTCCACCCCCGAAAGCGCCGCGATATAGATCACCGAGCTCCAGCCCATGCTCTGCCACACGCCGCTCCAGACGTAGAAGTGCCGGAAGCTGTTCGCCTGACCCACGATATTGGGCGCGTACGCTCCGTCGTGCAGCGCGGAATAGGCCAGGCCGTACACGCCGGTGCGCGGATTCATCATCTGATAGAGTATGCCGATGAGCACGATCGTGGAGATGAAGTGCGGCAGGTAGACCACGTTCTGGATGAACTTGCGGTAGCGCTCGCCGCGCATGGCGTTCAAGCCCAGCGCCAGCGCAATCGGCAGCGGGAAGGAGGCCAGCAGTGAGTAAAACGACAGGATCAGCGTGTTGCTGATGATGCGCTTGCACTGATAGGAAGCGAAAAACCGTTCAAAGTTTTTCAGCCCGATCCACGGACTGCCCCAGATGCCCTTGCTCATGTTGTACTTCTTAAAGGCGATCTGCAGTCCGGCCATCGGATAATAGCAGAAGATCAGGATATAGGCCACCGGCAGAATCAGAAACACGTAGAGCTGCCAGCTGCGGCAGACGCGCCGCCAGGTTTTCCGCATGGACGAACCGTTCATCGAATGCCTCCCCACTCGGCCGCAATCGCGCCCGTCAGTCGCCTGCGGATGCGCCAGACGTCCTCCGGCTGCTCCTTGACGACGTGCAGCCTGCTCGTCAGCAGCACCAGGTAAAGATCCCGCTTCGGATCGACGATCAGCGTGGGGCCGGTATAGCCGGTGTGGCCGTACGCCTCGCCGCTGAGCAGCTCGGCCGGCGGGTTCAGCGGCGCGCATACCTGGTAAAAGCCCAGCCCGCGCGACAGGCCGAACGACGCGCCCTCATAGGCGGGCAGGCCGGGGGTGTGGTTCTTCGTGGCCAGGCTGAGCATCGCCTCGCTGACGATTCGACGGCCCTCGTACACGCCGCCGCACAGCAGCATCCGCGCAAAGGCCGCGCAGTCGCGCAGGTTCGAGAACAGCCCCGCGTTGCCCACGATTCCGCCCAGCGCGCGGGCGTTGTAGTCGTTGACCAGGCCGCAGGAGACCTGCCCGGTCGCCCGGTCAATGTCGGTGGGCGCAATGTCATCGCCCGTCGGGCAGAAGCCGGTCTGCGTCATGCCCATCGGCTCGTACACCCACTCGCGCGTCATTTCGTCCAGGCGCTTGCCCGCCACCTTTTCCAGCAGCCTGCCCAGCACGATATAGCCCAGACAGGCGTAGCCCACCCGCGTGCCGGTTTCATAGGCCAGCGGACGCGCCAGAATCTCCTCGGCCGCGCGCTCGCGGGGCGTGCCCACGCAGCTGGTCAGCGGCGCGATGCCGCTGGTATGGGTCAGCAGGTGGCGAATCGTGATGCGGCCCGCCTCCCCGCTCAGTCCCGGATAAAACTGCGACATGGTATCGCACAGGCAGATTTCGCCCCGCTCAATCAGGTGAAACGCCGCCATGGCGGTCGCCATGACCTTGGTGCAGGACGCCATGTCAAACCGCGTGTTCTCGGTCAGCGGCGCCCTTTCAGGCACCAGCGAACGGCTTCCCGCCACGCAGCGCCACACGCAGCCCTCCCGGCTGCCGATCTCCAGACACGCGCCCGGCAGGTCGCCCTGCTCAATCGCGCGATCCAGCACGCGCTTCGCCGCTTCAAATCGCATGATACTCTTTCCTCCGTTTCAGTCAGATTTCGCTTTCAGTTCATGCAGATACCGTAACCTATTTTTCACTTCCTGTAAAGTGGAAAAGTCGTCCGCATGATGACGTGAGTATCCTGGCCATGAGGAACGTCCGCGCGGCGGCTTTCTCAGGCGCTTGACACGGCCTTTTCCGTATGGCATAATACCCCTGCAGACGAATACACGCAAGGTAAAGGAGTGCAGCATATGAAGAACAGAAAACCTCAGACCGCGGCAGCCATCCCCTGCGAGCTGATCATGCATCCGACCGAGGCGCGCTATGTCGACGAGCATCAAAGGCTCTTCCAGGGCTGCCCGACGATCGCCATCACCCGCGGCGGCCGCATCTATCTGGGCTGGTATTCAGGCGGCGACAGAGAGCCGCATATGGACAATTTTAACCTGCTGGTGCGCAGCGACGACCTGGGCAAAACCTGGAGCAGGCCGCTGCTGGTCATTCCGAGCGACAGGCAGCGCTGGGTTCAGGCGCTGGACATACAGCTGTGGACCGCGCCGGACGGACGGCTGTTCGTGTTCTGGGTGCAGAACAACACGCACCCGGCCGAGCCAGGCTACACCGGCTGGGCGGTGGACGGCTTCGTGTTCGACGACTGGACGCACGCCGAATGGGTCAGCGTATGCGACGATCCGGACGCCGACGAGCCGGTCTTCTCCGCGCCGCGCTATCTGGACAAGGGCTTTTTGCGCTGCAAGCCGCTGGTACTGGATAACGGCGCCTACATGAACTTCAACTATGACCAGGCGTCCGACCGGTATGGCTACAGCCTTTCCTTCGACCAGGGCCGCACCTACCGCCACGCCTATGGCGCGGTGAAGCTGCCCACCCCCTTCGACGAGGCCATGGCTTATCAGAAGCGGGACGGCAGCGTCCGCCTGTTCGCGCGAACCAGCGTGGGCGAAATCGCCGAGAGCACCTCCTTCGACCGGGGCGAAACCTGGACGGAGGCGAAAAAAACCGGCCTTTCCAACGCCAATACCCGCCTGTTCGTCGCGCGCACGCCCTCCGGCCGCGTCCTGCTGGTCAACAACGACGACTCCCGCTCCCGCCGCAATATGACGGTCTATCTCTCCGACGACGACGGCGCGACCTGGCCGCATCGCCGTCTGATTGACGGACGAGACGACCTCTCCTACCCGGATGCGGACTTTTATCAAGGTAGAATCTACCTGACATACGACCGCGAACGCTGCGGTGCGCGGGAAATCCTCTTCACCAGCTTCACCGAGGAGGACATACTGCACCCCGACCGCCCGATCGACCTGCAGATCGTCAGCAAGCCCTGACGCAATGAGTACGCCGGGCCGCTCGCGCGGCCCGGACGGGCGGGGAGGGCGGGCTCAACGCCCGCGCCACCCCCCCCCCCACCCAC
>CAKUFB010000020.1 GCA_934647145.1 uncultured Clostridia bacterium | reverse complement strand
GCCGACGGCTCAAATCGTAGATTTGAGGCGCGGCACCTGGCCGGGGAGCTTGCTTCCCCGTCCACCAGCTTGTCAAATCTTTTTGACAAGCTGTGCGATTCCCCCCCGGGAATCGCTTCCCTGCGGCCCCTTAGGGGCCGTGGGTGGGGTGCGGGGAGGCGCGCCGCGTTCAGCGCGCCCTCCCCGCCGCCCCGGCGCGCGGCGGGTCGCGCCGCGCGCCGGACAACACCTGACCGGGAGGTACGCCTGAATGCTCACCACCGAAGCGGTTTCCGCCGAATACCTACACGTGAACAACTGCGGCATACAGGACCTGGGCGAGGTCGACGCGCACCAGGTGCGCCCGCACGGCCGCCTGGATTACCACCTGCTCTATATCGCGCGCGGCTGCTGCACGGTGCGCAGGGACGGCCGGACGCTCTCCGCGCCGGAGGGGAGCCTGGTTCTGTTTCTGCCCGGCGAGCCGCAGGACTACGCCTTTCGCGGCGCGGATCAGTCGGTGTCCTGCTACCTGCACTTTTCAGGCATGGGCTGCGAGACACTGCTGCGCCGGGCCGGGTTGTGGGGGCACGCGGTGCGATACCTGGGCAAAAACCGCGCGATTGAGGCGCTTTTCGAGCAGATGCTGACCGAGCAGACGCTCTCAAGGCCCCTGACGGACGAGCTGCTGGGCGCGTACCTGTGGCAGCTGCTGAGCCTGATCGGCCGGCAGCTCGCCGAACTGGACGCGCCCTCCCTCTTCAGGGATCGCTCGCGCATCGACCGCGTCTGCCTGCTGATGAACCAGGAATGCGCCCAAAATCGCCCGCTTTCCTACTATGCCGGGCTGTGCTCGCTCAGCGTGAGCCGGTTTTCTCACCTGTTCAAGGCCATGACCGGCCTGACCCCGCTTGCCTACCTGAACCGCGCGCGCATCGAAAACGCCAAGGAGCTGCTGCTCAAGACCTCGCTTTCCATTGCCGAAATCGCCGAAATGGTCGGCTTTTCCGGCCAGAACTACTTTGGCCGCCTGTTCCGCAGGCAGGTCGGCCTTTCCCCGACCGAATTCGCCCGCACGCGATAGAAAAGCACCCCCGACAGCCGGTCGAGGGTGCAATCATCATCAACTGTTTTCCTGCCAGGCGTACCATGCGTCCAGCATCCGCTCCTCCGTGATGCCGCCTCCGCCGCAGTAGCAGCCGACCTTGGGGTAAATCCACAGCCCCTTGCCGCCAACGCTGGCCTCGACCCGGGGCAGGATGAACCGGAACACGATGGGCCTTCCGCCGGTGAAGGTCGTTTCCATCTCATACACGCCGTCGTTCTCCGCGATCTCGGTCTCGTACCCGGCCAGTATGTCCATGTAGAGCGAGTGCATGGCCACGTCCTCGGCCTGCTTTTCGTAGATACAGCCCAGCTCGGTCGGGTTGCTGGACAGCGCGGGCGTGGAGTAGGTGAACAGCGCGTCCGAGTCCTCGTCCGCGAACACCTCGACCACGAACCGGCCGATGGGACAGGCCTTCCTCTCGCCGTCCGAGAAGGTCAGCTCGACCGAGTCGAACTCGAACCGGCCGGCCTCGTGAAACCTTGCCCAGGTCATGACGCTCAGCGCGCCGAAGCGGTCGCCTTTCTCCCGCTCGCCCTCGAGCGTCTTCACCTCGTAAAACTCAATCCCCGGCGCGTCCGGGAAGGCCACGCCCGCGACCTCGCGCCCGCCGAACGCCGCGTCGCCCTTATAGTACAGGTAGAAGCTGATCGGGTAGGTCGAATCGAGCAACACCGCCATGTAGCTGTCGCACTGGGCGAACACCTCGTCGGGCAGCGCGTCGATCTGCTCCTGCGAATACGCAGGCGGCGGCTCGGTCGCGTTCAGGCGCTCCTGCTCCTCAAGCTCCGCCTGCTTCTCCATCATGCTCACACCGGGCGGCGGAATGGTGAACTCAGGCTCCGCGTTCTCCGCCCGCGCGCACGGCACCAGGCACAGGGCCAGCAGCGCAAGCCACACCAGTAAACGCTTCATCGTCTCAATCCCCTTTCTATCCACACGTCGCTTGAATTTTCTTCAGTCATCTAGTGTTTCTTTCTGCGCTTATGCCGCATACCTCCTTTTACTGATCGACTGGCGTTTTCGGCACCTCCACATCCACGCTCCTGGGGTTTCCATGGGGGTAATTGACCGCTCCATCCTTCGTATAGGTATTGCCCTTCGCGTCGGTCATGACGGCGTGGAGCACGACGTTCTCCCAATCCTCAATCAGTTCGTCAGGCGACCACTCGATCGATTCTGTAAAGCTCGCGATCTGATACCACTCGTCACCGCCCCTGACGGTCTTCTTCGCCTTGACCTCTCCCCGATAGAGGATGCTCAGTTCCAGCGACACCGGCTGCACGCCCTCGCGCAGGTCTGCGTACCAGCGGTCTTCCTCAGGCATGTTAACGGTGCAATCCGCCTGAAATTCGCTGCGTGTCATCGTGTTGCTTACGCCGATCCAGAGGATGTCGATTCTCGGCCTGATCTCATCCATGGCGCGCGAGAAGCTGCACACCTTTTCAGTCAGGGTCTGGCCGTCCTGCGTCCAGATGAGGTACACGTCGGCGCTGAAGTAGTCCGTCTCCTCGCTCACCGGGATGGGCAGCGTGGCCTCGAAGCCGCTTTCGACCTGCGCGGCCGGAACGGTGATCTTCTCGCCCGAGCAGACCGCGTAGAACTGCGCGCCGGTCTGCTCCTCCAGCTTGATCGGGTAGGCATAGACCTGCACGTTGACCGTCTGGGTCTTGGGGTCGTATTCCATGCCCCGCTCGCCCTTGTCAGCCAGCTCCGAACGCCCCGCGGCGAGCGCGTCCTCGACCGCCCCGGCGACCTCGCTGCTGATGCGGCCGGACATCTGGCTGACCTCGGCGTTAAGCGAGCCGATGCGGCTCTGCATGCTCGTTTCCAGCCGCCTGACCTGCCGGTGGCTGATCAGCGCGGAAACCACAATGCCCAGCACCAGCACGCCCGCCGCCGCGGCCAGCGCCCATGTCAGTCTCTTCATGCGCTTCTCCTGCCTTCCCGCCTGTTCGTCCAGCAGCAGACCCACGCTCTCGGCGCTCAGGCCCGCCTGCTTTTCCTCGCGCGTCAGCTGCAGCAGTTCGTCCACGCTCACCTCCAGCACCCGCGCCAGCTCCACCAGGTTATCCACCGTGGGCAGCGCCGCGCCGCTCTCCCAGCGCGAAATCGCCTGCCGCGTCAGTCCCAGGCGCTTTGCCAGCTCCTCCTGCGACAGTCCCGCCTGCTTGCGCCTTTCCGCGATGCCCTTGCCAATTTCGCCGATCTGCATCTCGTCGTCCTCCTCTTGTCGCCCTTTCACTGCCTCTATTGTAGCCCGTATCGCCCCAAATAGCAAGAAATTCCTCGTTGCAAGCCGTCAATCCGCCGTTTCCGGGCAGTGCCCGGATCCACTTGCTGCCGCCGGTTCTATTGACGACCCTGAGGGCCATATATTAAAGCCCTCAGGGTCTGCGAATTTCCAGAAGCCTTCTGGAAATCACCTGCCGGCATTGCCGGACTGCGCAGGAACGCCGGGAGGCCCCCTCCCGGAAAACACAACGATCCGCATCGCTCCTGATTTGGCAGAAGCGCGTTTTTCCAAATCGGGCACTTGGAGGAAGAAACCTTGAGCAAAGCGGTATTGCTTCTTAAGAAAACCTACTGACATTTTCCCGGCCGAAATTTCCTCCGGCGTATACAAAAAAACAGGAGGCAGGGCATAACGCCTTGTCTCCTGTCGCTGCAACGATGGGCTTGGGGCTGACGGCTTAGCAGCCGCCTGCGGATTGCTCCGCAGCCGTCGTTCGCATGGGAATGAGTAAGCTCGCTTACTTCACGATCTCAAGAATGACCATTTCGGCGCCGTCACCGCGGCGGGGGCCCTTCTTGATGATGCGGGTGTAACCGCCGCCCTGGCCCTTGTCGGCCGCGCGCTTCTTCATCGCGGGGGCGATTTCACGGAACAGCTTCTCGACCACGGGATGCTTCACCGCGCCGGTGCGCTCCCTGTAGTCGGACTTGGACTCCTTCGCCTTCTTGGGCTCGGGAATCTCGTACAGGTAGGCCATGATGCGGCGGCGGGCAGCCAGCTTGCTGGCCTGGTCGTTCACCACGTTCAGGGTCACGATCTGTTCCTTGTCGTTCTTGGTTTCCTTGGTGGTTTCAACGGTATTATCGCATTCACGAACCGCCAGAGTAATCAGCTTTTCGGCCTGGGAAGCAACTTCCTTGGCGCGATACAGGGTGGTTTCGATTCTGCCATACCAGATCAGGTTCGTGACCTGGTTGCGCAGCATCGCAATTCTCTGGTCGGTCGGCTTGCCCAACTTGCGGTTGGCCATGTTCGCGTTCCTCCTTCATAATCGCACTGCATGAGAACAGTGTCGTTAGCGCCTATTCGTCGCTCGCACGGAGCGCCAGACCCAGCGCGATGAGTTTTTGCTCCACTTCTTCCAACGACTTTTTGCCCAGGTTGCGCACCTTCATCATATCCTCCTGATTGCGCTGCACCAGCTCCGCGACGGTGTTGATGCCGGCGCGCTTGAGGCAGTTGTACGCGCGGACGGACAGATCGAGCTCCTCGATCGTCATTTCAAGGATCTTGTCCTTGTTGTTGTCCTCAGGCACGTTAAAGTCCACACCCGGAACGACGCTCTCGGTCAGGTTGACAAACAGCGTCAGATGGTCGTTGAGAATCTGCGCGGCGAGACCGGTGGCCTCGTCGGGCAGGATGCTGCCATTCGTCCACACCTCAAGAATCAGCTTGTCATAGTCCGTGACCTGGCCCACGCGGGTGTCTTCCACAGAGTAGCTGACCTTGCGGATGGGCGTGAAGATCGAGTCGACCGGAATCACGCCGATGGGCATATTCGCCGCCTTGTTGCGATCGGCCGACACGTAGCCGCGGCCCTTTTCAAGGGTGATGGTCATCTGCAGGTGCGCGCCCTGGCTCAGGGAGGCAATGTGCAGATTCTTGTTGACGATTTCCACCTCGTCGTCACACTTGATATCGCCCGCGGTCACTTCACACTCGTCATGCGCGTCAATGGTCACAGTCTTGGGCTGATCGGTAAACAGCTTTGCAGAGAGATTCTTGAGATTCAGAATAATCTCTGTCACATCTTCTTTTACGCCAGGCACCGTGGAGAACTCATGCTGCACACCCTCGATGCGAACATTGGTAACCGCTACGCCGGGAAGAGAGTTGAGCAACACACGGCGCAGGGAATTTCCCAGAGTCTGGCCGAAGCCGCGCTCCAGGGGCTCTACGACAAACTTGCCATATCGCGCATCGCCCTTTTCCAACCGTTCGATCCTGGGTTTTTCGATTTCGATCATTCAGCAATCCCTCCTCATTCACGCGGAGACCCGTTGATGGTTTACAGACAGGATTCTTCTCATCAGCGGGAGTACAGCTCGACGATCAGGTGCTCCTGCACAGACAGATCGACGTCCTCGCGTGCCGGCATTGCCGTAACGGTCGCCTTCAAGTTCTCGAAGTCCACGCTCAGCCACTTCGGAATCACGCGGTTGGAACCCTCGCGCAGCGCCTTGAAGTGATTCTGCTCGGCGGACTTTTCGCGCACGGTGATCACTTCATTGGCCTCGACGAGGTAGCTGGGAATGTTGACCTTCTTGCCGTTCACCAGAATGTGGCCGTGGCGCACGATCTGGCGAGCCTGGGCGCGGCTGTCGCCGAAGCCCATGCGATACACGACGTTGTCCAGACGGCGCTCCAGCAGGATCAGCAGGTTTTCGCCCGTGATGCCCCTGGTGCGCTCGGCAGTCTCAAAATAGCGGTGGAACTGATTCTCCAGCACGCCGTACGCGCGCTTGGCCTTCTGCTTTTCACGCAGCTGCATGCCGTACTCGGACATCTTGCGCTGACGAGCCTGGCCGTGCTCGCCCGGAGGGGTGGCACGCTTGCCCAGCGCGCAATTCGGACCGTAGCACTTGTCGCCCTTCAGAAACAGCTTGGTACCCTCCCGGCGGCACAGACGGCAAACCGAACCGGTATATCTTGCCATGATTTATTACCTCCTCGATTACACTCTTCTGCGCTTGGGGGGACGGCAGCCATTGTGCGGGATGGGCGTCACGTCCTTGATCAAGCTCACATCCAGACCGGCGGCCTGCAGGGAACGAATCGCGGCTTCGCGTCCCGCGCCGGGGCCTTTCACGTACACGTCGACGGTCTTCAGGCCGTACTCCATCGCGGCCTTCGCGGCGGTTTCCGCAGCGGTCTGCGCGGCGAAGGGAGTCGACTTCTTGGATCCGCGGAAGCCCAGTCCGCCGGCGGAAGCCCAGGACAGCGCGTTGCCCGCAGTATCGGTGATCGTCACGATGGTGTTGTTGAACGAAGAGCGAATATGGGCGGCGCCGCGCTCGACGAGCTTCTTCTCGCGGCGCTTGCGGACGACCCTTTTCAGCTTCGGCTTGGCCATAATGATTCCTCCTAATTAATCGCGCCTTACTTGGCGTCCTTCTTCTTACCAGCAACCTGCTTCTTGGGACCCTTGCGGGTACGGGCATTCTGCTTGGTGTTCTGACCACGCACCGGCAGACCGTGACGGTGACGCAGGCCGCGGTAGCAGCCGATCTCCATCAGGCGCTTGATGTTCAGGGAAACCTCACGGCGAAGGTCGCCCTCCACCTTGACGTGGTGGTCGATGTAGTCGCGCAGCTTACCGACGTCCTGTTCGGTAAGATCCTTGACGCGGGTGTCGGGATTGATCCCGGTCGCCTCGATGATGTCGTCGGCAATGTTGCGTCCAATGCCGTAGATATACGTCAGGGCGATCTCGATTCGCTTCTCACGGGGAAGGTCGACGCCTGCGATTCGTGCCATTCTTAAAGCACCTCCATAAAATCACACTTCAAACGTTGGTTTGAGTGCCGCTCTTTTCCCTCCGGGGAAAATCGGAACTTGTATGTCATCGACGCGCGGCAGCCGCTCCGCACGTCCGGATAACGGGGATTAGCCCTGCTTCTGCTTGTGCTTGGGATTCTCGCAAATGATCATCACGCGACCCTTGCGGCGAATGACCTTGCACTTCTCGCACATGGGCTTAACGGAAGGTCTCACTTTCATTTGGATTGCCTCCTTAACTGCTGTCGGTCAGGACTTGCTCCGCCAGGTGATGCGGCCTCTGGTCAGGTCATAGGGTGACAGTTCAAGCGTGACCTTGTCGCCCGGGTAGATGCGGATGTAGTTCATGCGCATCTTGCCCGATACGTGAGCCAGAACCTTGTGCCCGTTAGGCAGCTCCACCTCAAATACCGCGTTCGGGTAGCATTCGGTCACGACGCCTTCTACTTCGATTACATCAGATTTGGACAAGGATCAACCCTCCTCACTTTGCTGAAACGCCTTCAGACACGTTCTGATTTCCGCGTTGGAAACCGACTGTCCGCCTAAAAGTGTGTTGTGCAAGCTGGATTCAATTTGCGCGACGTACAGATGCTTGATCTTTTTGCGCTTGGGCTTTTCGGCCTTGCGCAGATCGCCGTCTGCGATGAGTGCATACTCTTCGCCGTCCAGCGCGGTGACGATGAAGTACCTGCCTTCATCGCGCCCGGCCTTCGAACGAACGATCGATCCGGTCGTGGGCACGTAGCGGTTTTTCATACGAACCTCCGCACGTCCGCCCCCGGATAGGTCAGTATTTCAGGCTCACCGGTCGTCACGACCAGGGTGTGCTCGTAATGGGAGCACAGACTGTGATCCCGGGTGATCACTTCCCACCCATTCTCTTCGACGTAGACCGGCCATCTCCCCATTGCGATCATGGGCTCGATCGCCAATGCCATTCCCGCGCGGAGCCTGACGCCTCTGCCGGCAGGACCATAGTTGGGGATGTTGGGATCCTCGTGCATTTCACGGCCGATGCCGTGTCCGCACAGATCGCGAATCACGCCGTATCCGTGCTTTTCGGCATGCTCCTGGATTGCGTGGCCAATGTCGCCCAGGCGATTGCCCTCGCGCGCCATGCTCGCGCCCAGCCAGAAGCATTCTTCCGTAACCCTGATAAGGCGTTTCGTATCCTCGTCGGCTTCGCCAACCGCCACCGAGAACGCACTGTCCGCCTGCCAGCCGTCCAGCACAAGCCCCGCGTCAATGGAGAGCAGCTGCCCTTCCTTCAGCGGCGTCCTGTTCGGAAAGCCATGCACGACGTGATCGTCCACCGAGGTACACAGCGTGTACGGATACCCTTCGAACCCCTTGAAGGAGGGGGTCGCACCGGCGTCCCGGATCATTCTCTCGGCCAGCTGGTCAAGGTAATGAGTGGTCACGCCGGGGGCAACCTCTTTCTTCAGGGCGTCGAGCACCTGGTGAAGCAGTGCGCCGGAGACGCGCATTTTGCCGACTTCTTCGGGTGTCTTAATCGTAATCATGCCTGAGCCGCCAGTTCTTTGAGGATGGCGGCGGTGACCTCTTCCATGGAAAGAGAACCATCCACGCGCCTGAGCAGACCCTGCCTGGCATAGAAATCAACCAGGGGCGCCGTCTGCGCGTGATAGACCTTCAGGCGGTTGGCGATGGTTTCGGGGCAGTCGTCGTCGCGCTGAATCAGCTCGCCGCCGCAGTCCGGGCACTTCTTCGCATCGGCCAGACGGGTGATGTGGAAGGTGCCGTGGCAGGCGGGGCAGACGCGGCGGCCGCTCAGGCGGGCGATCAGCTTCTCGTCGGGCACGTCGATGTCAACCACCGCGTCCACCCTGGAGAAGCCGGCCAGCGCCTCGGCCTGCTCGATGGTGCGGGGGAAGCCGTCCAGAAGGTAGCCGTTTTCGCAGTCCTTCTCGCAGAGGCGCTCCTTCACCATGTCGATGACCACGCTGTCGGGAACCAGCTGACCCGCGTCCATGAAGGCCTTCGCCTTCAGGCCGGTCGGGGTGCCTTCGCCGATTGCCTTGCGGAACATATCGCCGGTAGAGATGTGAGGTACCTTCAGATCGCCGCTCACCGCGGCGGCCTGCGTGCCCTTGCCCGCGCCGGGAGGGCCAAGGAAAATCAGATTCATAATCGATTACCTCACTTTTACTTCAGGAAGCCCTTGTAGTGACGCATCATCATCTGGCTCTCCAGCTGACGCATGGTCTCGATGGCGACGCTCACCGCGATGAGCAGCGAGGACGCGGCCAGAGGCAGGCTCATGCCGACCAGGTTGTAGAAGATGGAGGGCAGAGTGGCCAGCAGGGCCAGGAAGATGGCGCCGAACAGGGTGATGCGCTTGCTGATCTTGGCGATGTAGTCAGAGGTGGGCTTGCCCTGGCGAATGCCGGGGATCATGCCGCCGTTCTGCTGGATGTTCTTCGAGATCTCGATCGGGTTGAACGTGATGCTGTTATAGAAGAACGTGAAGCCCAGGATCAGCAGGGCGAAGATGACCATGTACCATCCGCTCTTGCCATAGAAGGTCTCCCACCACTGGGCCGCCTTCGATTTGGGCATGAAGGAGAAGATGGTCGCCGGCAGCTGCATGATCGCCGAAGCGAAGATCAGCGGCAGCACGCCGGAGGAGTTGACGCGCAGCGGAATGTGCGTGCTCTGGCCGCCGTACATGCGCCGGCCGACCATGCGCTTGGCATACTGGATGGGAATGCGGCGCTCGCCCATTTCCACGCCCACCACGCACACGATCATCAGCAGGCTGACCAGCAGGACAACCAGGATCTGAACGATCGAGTAAGCGCCGACGGAGAAATTCTTGCCATAGGAGACGATGTAGGCGGACATGCGGGAAATGATGCCGACGAAGATCAGCATCGAGATGCCGTTGCCAATGCCCCTGTCGTTGATGCGTTCGCCGATCCACATCGCCAGCGCGGTGCCCGCGCTCAGGCAGATGCCGATGGTCACATAGTCATACCAGTTGTTGTTGGTGGAAACCCTCAGACCGTAGGCAATGCCCACAGCCTGAAGGAAGCCCAGGCCAACAGTGACATAGCGGGTAATCTGCGCGATCTTTTTGCGGCCTTCCTCGCCTTCCTTCTGGAGCTCTTCCAGCTTCGGGATGGCAACGCAAAGCAGCTGCATGATAATCGACGCATTGATGTAGGGAGTGATACCCATCGCCATGATCGTGAACTGCTCCATATTGGAGCCGGTCATGGTGCTGATGAAGTCCAGCAGGCTGATGCCCTTGACTGCGGCCGCAACCGTCTCCCGGTTGATGCCGGGAGTCGGGATGAAGCACAGCAGGCGGTAGATCAGCAGCATGAACAGAGTGTAGAGTATCTTCTTTCGCAGGTCAGCGATCTTCCATGCGTTGCGCAGCGTTTCCCACATGTCAGATCACCTCGGCTTTCCCGCCTGCCGCTTCGATCTTTTCCTTCGCGGTGGCAGTGAACTTCGCCGCTCTAACCGTGAGTTTCTTGGTGATCTCGCCATTGCCCATGATCTTGACGCCATCGCGGATGTTCTTGATGATGCCGGCCTCGATCAGCTCGACGGGAGTGACCACGGCGCCGTCCTCAAAGATGTCCAGGCGATCGACGTTAATCGCGACGTATTCCGTGCGGAAGGGATTATAGAATCCACGCTTCGGAAGACGGCGGATCAGGGGCATCTGGCCGCCCTCGAAGCCGGGGCGCTTGCCGCCGCCGGAGCGGGCCTTGGCGCCCTTATGGCCCTTGCCAGAGGTCTTGCCCAGACCGGAACCGATGCCTCGTCCAAGACGCTTGGGGGCAGTGGTCGATCCAAACGCAGGTTTCAGTTCGTGCAGTTTCATGTATCGACCCTCCTATTAGCCTTCGATTTCCTCGACCTTCACCATGTGCTTGACCTTGAAGATCATGCCGCGGATGGCGGGGTTATCCTGCTGGACGACCGTCTGGCCGATCTTGTGCAGACCCAGCGCCTTAATCGTGGCGATCTGATCCTTCAGGCACGCGATGGTGGATTTCGTCTGTGTGATTTTAAGCTTCATGATAGACGCCCCTTCCTCAGCCCAGCAGCTCTTCAACCGACTTGCCGCGCAGTCTGGCGACCTCCTCGGCGGAGCGGAGCTGCTCAAGGCCATTCAGCGTGGCCTTAACCATGTTGATCGGGTTGTTGGATCCGATGGACTTGGTGCGGATGTTCTTGATGCCGACCACCTCGAGCACCTGACGCACCGGGCCGCCGGCGATTACGCCGGTGCCTTCCGGAGCGGGCATCAGCAGCACGCGGCCGGTGCCGAACACGCCGATGACCTCGTGCGGGATGGTGGTGTCCTTCATGGCGATCTTCACCATGCTCTTCTTGGCGTCCTCGGTGCCCTTGCGGATGGCCTCGGGGATTTCAACCGCCTTGCCCATGCCGCAGCCCACGCGGCCGTTCTCGTCGCCCACAACCATCAGAGCGCTGAAGCGCATGTTGCGGCCGCCCTTGACGGTCTTGCTGACGCGGTTGACTGCGACAAGCTTTTCTTTAAATTCACTTACCTGCTCGTTGCGCTGCATGCGTACATTCCTCCTATTAGAAGTCCAGACCGCCCTCGCGAGCGCCAGCGGCCAGTTCGGCCACACGGCCGGTATAGATGTAGCCACCGCGATCGAACACGACCTGCTTGATGCCTGCGGCCTGAGCGCGCTCGGCGATGACCTTACCGACCACCTTCGCGGCGCCCTTCTTGTCCACTTCGCCGATCTGAGCGGCGATTTCCTTCTCCACGGTCGAGGCGGCGGCCAGGGTCTTGCCCACGCTGTCGTCAATCACCTGCGCGTAGATGTGGCTGTTGCTTCTGTAAACGCAGAGGCGCGGGCACTCGGTCGTGCCGGAAATCTTTTTCCGGACGCGCGCGTGACGAATGACTCTCACCTCATTGCGATCCTGCTTTTTAAACATTCGCGCTTACTCCCTTCTGCTTACTTCTTACCGGCCTTGCCTTCCTTGTGCGGCACATACTCGCCATGATAGCGGATGCCCTTTCCATGATAGGGCTCGGGCTTGCGCACCTCGCGGATATCCGCGGCCAGCGCGCCGACCTGCTGCTTGTCGATGCCCTTGACGACGATGGTGTTCGCGTTGGGGGTCTCGTAAGTCACATGGTCGGGAGCCTTCATGATCACAGGATGGCTGTAGCCGATGTTGATGGTCAGGGTGTTGTTCTCGGCGGACGCACGATAACCCACGCCGACCAGCTCGAGGGTCTTGGAGAAGCCGTTGGTCACGCCCTCGACCATGTTATGGATCAGGGAGCGATACAGACCGTGCATCGCACGATGCTGCTTGGCGTCGCTGGGACGCTCGACCAGGATGTGGCCGTCCTCCATGCGGACGGTCATGTCCTTGTTGACCTTCTGGCTGAGCTCGCCCTTGGGGCCCTTGACGGTCACGGTGTTGTCATCCGCGATCGTAACAGTAACACCGGCGGGCACAGCGATCGGAAGCTTACCGATTCGAGACATTGTTATTGCACCTCCAGTATTACCAAATGTAGGCCAGCACTTCGCCGCCGACGCCGGCAGCGCGCGCTTCTTTGTCCGTCATGACGCCCTTGGACGTGGACAGAATCGCAACGCCCAGGCCGCCCAGAACCTTCGGGATCTCGTCGTTGCGCGCATAGACGCGCAGACCGGGCTTGGAGATGCGCTTCAGGCCGTTGATGACGGACTGTTTGCCATCGGTGTATTTGAGGGAAATCTTGATCTGGCCCTGCAGACCGTCGTCAATGAAATCCGCGGCCTTGATGTAACCTTCGTCCAGCATGATCTTGGCAATCGCCTTCTTCATATTGGAAGCGGGAAGGGTCACGGAATCGTGTCTGGCAGTGAGGGCGTTGCGGACGCGGGTCAGCATATCCGCGATGGGATCATTCATCAGCATTGTGTAACCTCCTTCCGAGTTAGCCCAGCTTACCAGCTTGCCTTTCTCACTCCGGGAATCTCGCCCTTATAGGCCAGTTCGCGGAAACAAATTCTGCACACGCCATACTTGCGGAGAACGGAATGCGGACGGCCGCAGATCCGGCAGCGGGTGTAGGCGCGGGTCGAGAACTTCGCAGGTCTCGACTGCTTAACCTTCATACTAGTCTTAGCCACGCTGATACTCCTCCTTCATTACGCCTGAGCGAAGGGCATGCCCATCAGGCTGAGCAGGGCCTTCGCCTCTTCGTCGGTCTTGGCGGTGGTCACAAAGATCATTTCCATGCCGCGGATCTTCTCGACCTTGTCATAGTCGATTTCGGGGAAGATCAGCTGCTCGCGAACGCCCAAGGCGTAGTTGCCGCGGCCGTCAAAGGCCTTGGGAGACACGCCGCGGAAGTCGCGAACGCGGGGCAGGACGATGGAGAACAGCTTGTCGGAGAACTCGTACATGCGCTGGCCGCGCAGAGTGACCTTCGCGCCGACGTTCATGCCCTCGCGGACCTTGAAGTTCGCGATGGACTTCTTGGCCTTGGTCACCAGCGGCTTCTGGCCGGAGATGATGGTCAGCTCGCTCACCGCGACCTCCATGGACTTGGCGTTGTCCTTGCAATCGCCCAGACCCATGTTGATCACGATCTTCTCGAGACGGGGAATCTCCATGACATTCTTGTAGTTGAACTTCTGCTGGAGGGCCGGAACCACTTCAGTCAGATACTTATCTTTAAGTCTGGCCATTTTCAGTTACCTCCCTCTCGCTCAGTTATCAATGGTCGCGCCGCACTTCTTGCACGCGCGGACCTTCTTGGGCGCCTGGCCCTCGACCACCACGAACTTGTGAGCGACGCGGGTCGCCTTCTTGCAGGCCGGGCAAACCAGCATGACCTTGCAGGCCGGGATGGCCGCTTCCTGGTCGATAATGCCGCCGGGCATGCCCTGTCCGCGGGGCTTCTGGTGCTTCTTCACCATGGCCACGCCGGAGACAATGATCTTGCCGTCCTTGGGGAACGCGCGGGTGATCTTGCCTTCCTTGCCCTTATCCTTGCCGGAGATGACCACGACGGTGTCGCCGGTCTTGACGTTCATTTTAGGTGCTGCCACTTTGTACACCTCCAATTAAAGCACTTCGGGCGCCAGAGAAACGATCTTCATGTAATCCTTCTCACGGAGCTCGCGCGCAACAGGCCCAAAGATACGGGTACCAACGGGCTGCTTGTCGTCTTTGATGATGACGGCAGCGTTGTCGTCAAAGCGGATGTAGCTGCCATCGGGACGGCGATACTGCTTACGGGTGCGTACGATGACGGCCTTCACAACATCGCCCTTCTTCACGGTGCCGCCCGGCGTCGCAGTCTTCACGGAAGCGACGATGATGTCGCCGACGCCCGCAGTGCGGCGGAAAGAGCCGCCCAGGCAACGGAAGCACATGATTTCCTTTGCGCCGGAATTGTCGGCAACCTTCAAGCGAGTTTGCGGTTGAATCATTGCTGAATTTCCTCCTTGTTCGTGCCGTCTGGCTTACTTCGCCTTCTCGACGATTTCCACCAGGCGCCAGCGCTTGTCCTTGGACAGCGGGCGGGTTTCCATCACGCGCACGGTATCGCCCACGCCACACTCGTTATTCTCATCATGAGCCTTGAGCTTCACGTTCTGGTTCATGATCTTGCCATACAGGGGATGCTTCACGCGGTTACGGATCTCGACGGTGATGGTCTTGTCCATCTTGTCGGAGACGACCACGCCAACACGGGTTTTGCGAAGTCCTCTAACTTCAGACATTTCGGCTGCCTCCTTTTGCTCTATCACGCCTCGGTCTCATTCTGGCGCTGCGCGAGGATGGTCTTCACGCGCGCGATGTCACGCTTGCAAGCGCTGATCGCTGCGGTGTTGTGCAGCTGACCTGTCGCCAGTTGGAAGCGCAAATTGAACAGCTCGCTCTTCTTCTTGTTCAGATCGGTGTCGAGCTCGACAGTCGTCTTCTGCTTCAATTCAGCGAAATCTTTCGTTTTCATTGCTCTTCACCACCCGATACGTTTTCCTTTTTAATGAACTTGGAAGTGATGGGGAGCTTGTGGCCGGCCAGGCGCAGCGCCTCGCGGGCGGTCTCCTCCGTCACGCCGGCCATCTCGAACAGCACGCGGCCGGGCTTCACAACGGCTACCCAGTACTCCGGGGAACCCTTGCCGGAACCCATTCGGGTCTCAGCGGGCTTCGCGGTCACCGGCTTGTCGGGGAAAATCTTGATCCAGACCTGACCGCCGCGCTTGATGAAACGGGTCATGGCCACACGGGCGGCCTCGATCTGGTTGGAAGTAACCCAGCCGGGCTGCGTCGCAACGATACCGTAATCGCCGTAGGCGAGGAAATTGCCGCGCTGGGCCTTGCCCTTCATGCGGCCGCGCATCACCTTGCGGCGCTTAACTCTCTTGGGCATCAGCATTGCTTACTTACCTCCTTCAGCTCTACGGGCGCGGGGCGCCTGCTCAACGGCCTTCTTGCCGGCGGGCAGCACCTGGCCCTTGTAGATCCAAACCTTCACGCCGATGCGACCATAGGTGGTCTTAGCCTCGGCGAAGCCATAGTCGATGTTCGCGCGCAGGGTCTGCAGCGGGATGGAACCCTCATGATAACCCTCGGTGCGGGCGATGTCGGCGCCGCCCAGACGGCCGGACACCTTGATCTTAATGCCCTTGGCGCCCGCCTTCATCGCGCTGCCCAGGCACTTCTTCATCGCACGGCGGAAGGAAACGCGCTTCTCGAGCTGCTGAGCGATGTTCTCGGCCACCAGCTGAGCGTCCGCGTCGGGATTGTCGATCTTCACCACGTTCAGGCTCACAGCCTTGCCGGTGAACGCCTCAATCTCCTTCTTGAGCACCTCGACGTCCTTGCCGCTGCGGCCGATCACGATGCCGGGCTTGGCGGTCAGGATGGTCACGGTGATCTTGCCGGCGGGGCGCTCGATGACGATGTCGGAAATGCCGGCGACGTCCAGCTTCTTGTAGAGCATCTCGCGCAGCTTGTAGTCTTCGATCAGATTATTGGAAAAATCCTTTTTCTCGGCGTACCACTTGGTGCTCCAGGGGAGGATGACACCAACGCGAGCGCCATGCGGATTGACTTTCTGGCCCATTTGATTCCCTCCTACTTAGCCTCATCGAGCACGACGGTAATGTGGCTGGTGCGCTTCAGGATCGTATCGGCACGACCGTGGGAGCGAGCCCAGTAACGCTTGAGCGTGGGGCCCTGATTGGCGAACACCTCGGCCACATACAGGGACTCGTGATCCATGCCCAGGTTGTTTTCCGCATTCGCGATCGCGGAGCGGAGCAGCTTTTCAACCACGGGAGCGGCGCTCTTGGGGGTGTACATCAGGATGGCCAGCGCCTCGTCCACCTTCTTGCCACGGATCAGATCGATCACGATCTTGACCTTGCGGGAAGAAATGCGGATATAGCGGGCAACGGCGCGGGGCCGCTTGTCGGCGTTCGCCTTGCGGGCGGCGGCCTTCTGCTTGATTCTAGTTGCCATTCTCTTTCACTCCTTCCTTTACTTGCGGGCGGACGCCTTTTCACCAGCGTGTCCCCGGAAGGTGCGGGTCGGCGCAAACTCGCCGAACTTATGGCCGACCATATCCTCGGTCACGTAGACCGGAACGTGCTTGCGGCCATCGTGGACGGCAACGGTGTGTCCCACGAAATCCGGGAAAATGGTGCTGGATCGGGACCAGGTCTTCAGGACCTTCTTTTCACCAGCGGCATTCATATCTTGTACGCGCTTGAGCAGCGCGGCCTGAATATAAGGGCCTTTTTTAACAGATCTGCTCATGGTAAGCAGCAGCCTCCTTCCTAGACGGCAATTACTTGCCGGCCTTCTTCACGATCATCTTGTCGGAATACTTGCGATGCTTGCGGGTCTTGACGCCCTGAGTGGGCTTGCCCCACGGGGACATCGGAGCCGGCATGCCGACCGGGGAGCGGCCTTCGCCGCCGCCGTGCGGGTGATCGCAGGGGTTCATGACGACGCCGCGAACGGTGGGACGGATGCCCATGTGGCGCTTACGGCCAGCCTTACCGATGCGCACGTTCTCGTGATCGGTGTTGCCCACGGTGCCGATGGTGGCGCGGCAGGTCATCAGAACCTTGCGAACCTCGCCGCTGGGGAGACGAACCTGAGCGTAGGCGCCTTCCTTGGCCATGAGCTGAGCAGCGGTGCCGGCGGAGCGAACCATCTGGCCGCCGCGGCCGGGCTTGAGCTCGATGTTGTGGATCAGGGTGCCCAGCGGGATGTTAGCGATGGGCAGGCAGTTGCCGGGCTTGATGTCGGCCTCGGCGCCGCTCATCACCACGTCGCCCACCTTCAGATCCAGGGGCGCGAGGATGTAGCGCTTCTCGCCGTCGACATAGTGAAGCAGGGCGATGAAGCAGGTGCGGTTGGGATCGTACTCGATCGCGGCCACCCTGGCAGGGATGTTGTCCTTGTTGCGGCGGAAGTCGATGATACGATACTTGCGGCGGGCGCCGCCGCCCTGATGGCGGACGGTGATCTTGCCGCTGTTGTTGCGGCCCGCCTTATGGCGAAGATCGGTGGTCAAGGAGCGCTCCGGCTCCTTCTTGGTCAAACCCTCGTAGGACAGAACCGACATAAAGCGCCGGGCAGGCGAGGTCGGCTTGTACACTCTGATAGCCATGATGCGTTACCTCCCTCTTACTGCGCCATGCCCTCGAAGAACTCAATGGTCTTAGAGCCTTCAGCGAGCGTAACGTATGCCTTTTTGCGCTCGGGACGGCGGCCCTCGGTGCGGCCCTGCCGCTTGAGCTTGCCTTCCTGACGCATGGTGTTGACGGTTGCGACCTTCACGCCGAAGATCTGCTCGACGGCGTGCTTGATCTCGGTGCGATTGGCGTTCAGGGCCACTTCAAACACGTACTTCTTGTCAGCCATGCCGTCGTAGCTCTTTTCGGTAAGAACCGGGCGAATGATGATGTCGTATGCGGATTTCATCAGTCGTAAACCTCCTCTACCAGCTTGACGGCTTCCTCGGTCACGATGAACTTGTCGTGATTCAGGATGTCCAGCACATTGATCGTGTTGACGTAGGCGGTCTTGAGACCGGGGATGTTCGCGGCGGCGCGAACCACCTTTTCATCCCTGCCGGGCAGAACCAGCAGCGCCTTCTTCTCGACGCCCAGATCCTTGAGCATCTTGGCCACAATGCGGGTCTTGGCCTCGGCCATTTCGATCTTGTCCAAAACGATCATGTCGCCGTCAACATACTTGGTGGTCAGCGCGCCGGCCATGGCCAGGCGGCGAACCTTCTTGGGAACCTTGAAGCGATAATCGCGGGGCTTCACGGCGAACACCATGCCGCCGTGGGTGAACTGCGGCGCTCTGCGGCCGTGATGACGCGCGTTGCCGGTGCCCTTCTGGCGATAGATCTTGCGGCCGCCGCCCCGAACCTCGGTGCGGGTCAGGGCGCTCTGAGTGCCCTGGCGCTTCGCGTTGAGCTGCTGGCGCACGACCATGTGGATCACGGGTTCATTTACTTCAGCGGCGAACAGGCTCTCGGAAAGCTCGATTTCCTTGACCTGGGCGCCCTGCATGTTAACAACTGCAATCTTAGCCATTCTATTCGTCCTCCTTCCTTAAGCCTTGACCGAATTACGGACGAAGAGCAGGCAGCCCTTGGCTCCGGGCAGAGCGCCCTTGATGAGCAGCAGGTTGCGCTCGGCGTCAACGCGGATCACTTCAAGATTCTGCACAGTGACCTTTTCAGAACCGTACTGGCCGGCCATATGCTTGTTCTTGAACACGCGGGAGGGGTCGGAGTTGGCGCTCAGGGAGCCCACGCCGCGGTGATACTTGGAACCGTGGGCCATGGGGCCGGTATGCTGGTTCCAGCGCTGGATGGCGCCAGTGTAGCCGTGGCCCTTGCTGATGCCGGACACGTCCACCTTGTCGCCCTGTGCGAAGACGTCGCACGTAATGGTCTGACCGACCGCGTAGGAGGAAATGTCCTCGAAGCGGAACTCGCGCAGATAGCGGGTGGCGTTCACGCCCGCCTTCGCGAAGTGGCCTAGCTCGGGCTTGTTCTTCAGTTTCTTCGCGCGCTGCTCAGTGAGCTCACCGAAACCGACCTGAACCGCCTCATAACCGTCGGTGGCCTGGGTCTTGATCTGCGTCACGACGCAGGGGCCCGCTTCCACCACGGTGACCGGCACCAGACGACCGTCTTCCAGGAAGATCTGCGTCATGCCAATCTTTTTGCCGAGTATTGCCTTGTTCATGGTTGCACCTCCGAAGCTTACAGCTTGATCTCGATTTCAACGCCGGCCGGCAGATCCAGCTTGGTCAGCGCGTCCATCGTCTGGGGAGTGGGGTTGAGGATGTCGATCAGGCGCTTGTGCGTGCGCATCTCGAACTGCTCGCGGCTGTCCTTGTGCTTGTGAGGCGAACGAAGGATGGTCACGATTTCCTTCTCCGTGGGGAGCGGGATCGGGCCGGAGACGCGGGCCTTGGTGCGCTTTGCGGCGTCCACGATGCGCGCGGCCGACTGGTCGATGAGGGAATGCTCATACGCCTTGAGCTTGATCCTGATCTTTTGGTTGGCCATGGGTGTTCCTCCTTTTGAACTCATGCACACGTTGCCGGGCGTGCCCTTCTCATTTTTTTACGACGGAAACATGAGCTCCGTCGCCCGATTGTCGGACTGGTCCCCGAAAGTTACCGGGACATTCCCGCAATCTTCCGGTTCATCCCTATACCGTGCGCCCCGGACGCAGGACCGGGCCGGCAAACGCGCACAATATG
>CAKUFB010000019.1 GCA_934647145.1 uncultured Clostridia bacterium | reverse complement strand
GCTCTATAGTGGGGATATCTGACTATTTCGGGCAGCGGCGCAATAATAGATTTCAGTGTTTTCGAAGAGTGTGTCCCTTGGGAGAATTGCTCAGGTTCGGTGAAAACTGTAGAAATCGAATCGGGCGTGACCAGCATTGATGATGGTTCTTTCTCAGGATGCAACACTCTGACGGACGTATATTTTACCGGAACAGAGGCGCAGTGGAATGCCCTTTCCATCGACAGCGCTAATCTCGCGCTGGATAGTGCCAATATCCTTTTTTCATACCGCGGCGATGATTCCACCCGCTAATAAATAGTAAACACCCCTATTCAGAAAAATCTCCCCGTTCTTCAGGTCAATCCGCCTCGCGCGGGTTGGCCTGTTTTTCGTTCTGCGAAACGCGCGGCGAGGTGCACCTGACACGCTGATGAGACTTATCGCCCCTCCGCCCCCGCCTGAATGGCCGCGGGCAGGCTGCTGCGCAGCAGGCGCTTCAGATAGGAGACGACCTTCTCCCGGCTGCGCGCCTGCGGATGGGTGATGTAGTCCAGCAGCGTTCCGGCGATGGCCTCGGCGTAAAAAGCGCACATAAACGACCTGTAATCCGCGTCCAGCGCTGCGCCCAGTCTGCGCGCCCCCTGATCGATCAGGCTGCCCAGGCAGGAGATGAAGTCAAGGTAGAGGAAGCGCTTCAGGCCGGCCTGACCGATCGCGCTGTAGGCGTTTGCGAGCAGGTACTGGTTGCTTTCCACATAGTCCAGTACGAAATTGACGACCTCGTACTACGGCGAGTATTCCGCCGTGCATCCGCTGAACACAGAGGATCAGATCACCTATGAAAACGGCGAGGTGCGCTTCCATACGGACGCGCAGCGGGTGTACTACCAGGGCAACCTGAACACGCGCGATCTTCCCTGGCTGTTTCGCCTGACCTACCGGGGCTGGACGGGCAGGAAATCGCCGCCGAGGATCTGGCCGGCAAAAGCGGCCATGTGGAGATCGAGCTGGACATTCGCCGGAATCCCGACTATCAGGGTGAGCTGTTCAAGAGCCACGCGCTGCAGATCACCGCGCTGCTGAATACGGAAAACTGCCGAAATATTGCCGCCGAGGGCGCGACGCAGGCGAACGTGGGCACCGACCGGCAGCTGAGCTATATCGTGCTGCCGAACACCGAGAAGACCATCCTGATTTCCGCCGACGCGACGGATTTTGAGATGGATGCGATTTCGATCAATGGCGTACGGCTTTCGCTGGATATCGAAGTGGACGACAGCGAATTGACCGAACAGACGGATAAGATCGTCGACGCGGGCGAGCAGCTGGACGACGGCGCGCAGGAGCTGCTGGACGGCGCGAGCGAGCTGGCCGACCACAACGCGGAGCTGCTGGATGGCGCGCAGCAGATCGTGGACGCGGTTTTCGAGACCGCCAACGACACGCTGGAAGCCTCCGGGGACGATTTCGGCAAGCTGGGCGTCGAGCTGCGCACGCTGACCCGCGAAAACTATTCCGAGGAAATCGCCCGCCTGCAGAGCGAGCTGCTGGAAAACGTGGACGAGTACGTCCGCAGTCAGGCCGACGAGCAGCTTCGCGCGCTGGTGGAGGAAGCCGCGCGCGAGCAGGTGACCGAGGCAGTGCATCAGGCGGCGCTTGACGAGGCGACCCGGCAGGTGACCGAGGCGGTGGGCGTGATGTACGCGGGCTTTCTCGTGGGAAACGCGCAGATCACGGCGGCGAGCGCGCTGGCCCTGTCGCTCGGCATCGCCATTCAGAATTTTCCCGAGGGGGCGATCATCTCCATGCCCCTCCGGGCGGAGGGTGAGAGCAAGGGCAGGGCGTTTTTCGGCGGCGTGCTTTCGGGCATTGTGGAGCCCGTCGGCGCGGTGCTGACCCTCCTCGCGGCGCGGCTGGTGATCCCGGCGCTGCCGTATCTTCTGAGCTTTGCGGCGGGCGCGATGCTCTATGTGGTGACGGAGGAGCTGATTCCCGAAATGTCGCAGGGAAAGCACTCCAACATCGGCACGATTTTCTTTGCGGTGGGCTTCAGCGTGATGATGACGCTGGATGTGGCGCTGGGATAGGAAAGGAGGATGGATTTACCGCTTCAGGGAGCGCCGGCAGGTTTTTTGCGATCTATGGTTAGATATACTTAACTACGGTGGGAGTTTTTTCCCCTATTGAAAGCAAGGAAGGTGAAGACTTTGAAGAAGCAGTCCAATTTATCCCGGCTGCTGGAATACGCCGGGACGTACCGAATCCTGACCTGCCTTTCGTGGGCGCTGTCCGCCGCCGGCGCGCTGCTGGCGCTGGTACCGTTCTGGTACATCTGGCGCATCCTCAGGGAGGTCATCGAGGCCGCGCCGCAGTATGAAAACGCCGTCCATGTGACCCAATACGGCTGGATGGCGGTGGCGTTCGCCGTCGCCGCCGTGCTCACCTACATCGCGGGGCTGATGTGCTCGCACCTCGCGGCCTTTCGCATCGCCACAAACCTGCGCCTTGCCATGACAAGGCACATCGCCGCCCTGCCGCTGGGCGCGATCGAGCAGTTCGGCAGCGGCAAGCTGCGCCGCACCATCTCCGAGACGGCCGGCGCGACCGAGACCTATCTCGCCCACCAGCTGCCCGACAAGGCCGGGGCTTTTCTTTTCCCCTATCGAGAATAGGCAACGCCAATTATTTATGTGAAATTCGTGATTTTAATAAAAAAAGCGTTGCAAATCATGAATATATGTGGTAAAATAATGCCATCCCCACATAAGGAGGAAATGGGTTATGAAGAAGGTATGGGTACTTTTCTGCTGACGGCGCTGTTTTTGAGCATTTACAGCACCGCCTGGGCCGCGGAAAAGGTTGTGGCTTCCGGAAGCTGCGGAGAGGACGTTACCTGGACGCTCGACGACAGTGGCCTGCTGACCATTTCGGGCAGCGGCGCAATGGCAGATTACAGTTCAGATGAGCCTGCCCCCTGGAAGAAGTACTCGGATTCGGTGGAAACTGTCGAAATCAAATCGGGCGTAACCAGCATTGGTGATTATGCCTTCTATTGGTACCATGGCCTGACCAGCATTACCATTCCGAACAGCGTGACCTGTATTGGCAATGCTGCCTTCTATCGGTGCTATGGCCTGACCAGCGTCACCATTCCGGACAGCGTAACCAGCATTGGCAAGTATGCCTTCTCTCACTGCGACACCCTGACCAGCGTCACCATTCTGGATGGCGTGACCAGCATTGGCGATGAGGCCTTTTCTTGGTGCAGAAGCCTGACCAGCGTCACCATTCTGGATGGCGTGACCAGCATTGGCGATAGTGCCTTCTATAACTGCGAAAGCCTGACCAGCATTACCATTCCGAACAGCGTGACCAGCATTGGCGATGCTGCCTTCTCTTACTGCAGAAGCCTGACCAGCGTCACCATTCTGGATGGCGTGACCAGCATTGGCGATAGTGCCTTCTATAGCTGCGAAAGCCTGACCAGCATTACCATTCCGAACAGCGTGACCAGCATTGGCGATGCTGCCTTCTCTTGCTGCCATGCCCTGACCAGCGTCACCATTCCGGACAGCGTGACCAGCATTGGCAATGAAGCCTTCTCTTACTGCCATGCCCTGACCAGCGTCACCATTCCGGACAGCATGACCAGCATTGGCGATGATACCTTCATGGACTGCGAAAGCCTGACCAGCGTCACCATTCCGGATGGCGTGACCAGCATTGGCTATAGGGCCTTCTTTGGCTGCGACGGCCTGACCAGCGTCACCATTCCGGACAGCGTGACCAGCATTGGCGATAAGGCCTTCTTTGGCTGCGACACCCTGACGGACGTATATTATACCGGAACAAAGAAGAAGTGGCAGTGGAACGCCTATTCATTTATTGGTAGGGATAACTATGCGCTGCACACCGCCACTATCCATTTCTCATACAGTGGCGGTGATTCCGCCCGCTGAATAACACCCCATTCAGCGAAATCTCCCCGTTCTTCAGGTCAATCCGCCTCGCGCGGGCTGGCCTGCATAAAGAAAAGCCGCCCGGCTGTTACGCCGGACGGCTTTGTCCAGTTGCTTTACTCGAACGCGTAAATCGTGGTAAAGTCGTATTTCTCCCCGGCCCTGAGCACGCAGCTGGGGAAGTCCGGATGATTGATCGAATCGGGATAGAACTGGGTCTCCAGGCACAGCGCGTCGCGCTTCTGATAGACCCGGCCGCTCTTGCCCGGCACGGTGCAGTCGATCATGTTGCCGGTGTACAGCTGCACGCCCGGCTTGTTCGTGTACACGCGCATCACGCGGCCGCTGATGGGCGCGCTGAGCACGGCGATCTGCCGCAGGCCCTGGCCGTTGAGCACGAAGTTATGGTCGTAGCCCTGGCCGATGGTCATCTGCTCGTCGCCCGCCTGCCGGGCAAAGCCGTCGGCCAGGCGAACGCCCTTTCTCAGGTCGAACGGCGTGCCGTCCACCGGCCTGAGTTCGCCGGTGGAGATGCAGTTTTTGTCCACCACGGTGTAGCGATCCGCGTCGATCGACAGCGTGTGGTTCTCGATCGAGCCGCTGCCCTCGCCCTCCAGGTTAAAGTAGGCGTGGTTGGTCAGGTTGACGATCGTGTCCTGGTCGCACACGGCTTCGTAGTGCAGCTTCAGCTCGCACTCATCGTTCCAGGTATAGGTCACGCGCACGGTCAGCGTGCCCGGATAGTTTTCCTCGCCGTCGGGGCTGGTCAGGCTCATCACCAGGCGATCCTCGCCCGCGCCCTCCTCGCAGAACACGCCCCACAGCTTCTTGTCAAAGCCCACATTGCCGCCGTGCAGGTGCTGGCCGTTGCTGTTCTGCGCCAGCTGAAGCGCCCTGCCGTTCAGGGTACATCTGCCCGCGCCGATGCGGTTGGCGTAGCGGCCGATCAGTGCGCCCAGGTAGCCCGGGTTCACCGGCGCATAGCCCTCGACGCGGTCGTAGCCCAGCAGCACGTCGCCCATCTTGCCGTGCTTGTCCGGCACGACGATGCGGTTCAGGATGCCGCCGTAGTTGAGCACGGACACCTCCGCGCCCTTTTGGTTGGTCATCGTGTAGCGGGTGATCTGCTCCCCGGTGGGCAGCCTGCCGAATGCCTCCATGCGAATGCTCATAAGAAAACGCTTCCTCTCTTTTTTGTACTGCCCTCTCCCCCGCCGCGCAT
Organism: uncultured Clostridia bacterium; assembly: GCA_934647145.1. Lineage (GTDB taxonomy): Bacteria > Bacillota > Clostridia > Christensenellales > Aristaeellaceae > CAKUFI01. The sequence goes on along the minus strand of CAKUFB010000019.1, from coordinate 15,326 downwards.
ACGCTGAAGCGTACCGTGAAAGGAGGAGGGGCGATGCTTCCCTGGGAACTGATTGTCTGTTTTTTTCTGGGTCTCGCGCTGATTTTCATCCTGGGACGGGCGCTGCTCATCCCCACGCGCTTTGTCTGGCGGCTGGCGGGCGGCGGCATACTGGGCGGGCTGATGCTCTGGCTGTTCAACCGCTTCGCCTTTCTGACCGGCCTGACGCTCCCGGTCAACCCGTTCACCGCGCTGATCGCGGGGTGCCTGGGCGCGCCGGGGCTGGGGCTGGTGCTGCTGCTGACGCAGTACCTGTGAGCTGCGTGCACCGCACGTTCTCTGTCTTCAGTCAGACGTTTGGCCGTCCCGGCGGCAGCAAGTGCTTTTCGGGAGAGTTCGAGAGGCGCCTTTTTCAAAAAGGCGGCCTCTCGATCGTTCCCCTCGTTCCCTACAGCTGCTTCAGCTCCGGTTCGAGCCGCCCGTCCTCGATGGTCAAAAGGGCGTAGCGGCCGTCCTTGAGCGCGCCGGGGTTGAGCAGCAGGACGCCCTCCTCGCTCGTGCACAGCGGGACGTGCGTGTGGCCGAACAGCGCGGCCTGCGCCCCGACGGCCTTTGCGCGCATGAACAGCAGGTACAGGTTTTCCTTGACGAACCGCTCGTGGCCGTGACACAGAAGCAGCTTCGCGCCGGCCAGCTCGGGCGTGAGCTCAAGCGGCATGCGCCGGCTCAGGTCGCAGTTGCCCTTGACCGCGTACACCGGCTTGTCGGTCAGCTCCTTCATATAGTCCGAATCGAGCGCCAGGTCGCCCAGGTGAATGAACGCGTCGCAGTCCTTTTCCGCCTGCACCGCCGCGCGCACCTTGTCCCGGCACAGGTGCGAATCCGAAATCACGCACAGTCTCATGCCGCGCCTCACATGAGCTCGAGCAGCGCCTGAATCGCCCGCGCGCGGTGGGAGACGGCGTTTTTCTCCTCCATCGTGGCCTCGGCGAAGGTCTTGTCGAAGTCGGCGGACAGGAATAGCGGGTCGTAGCCGAAGCCGCCCTCGCCGCGCCGCTCGCGCAGTATGCGTCCCTCGCAGGTTCCGCGCGCGATCAGCGGCTCCCTGCCCGGCCGGCACAGCGCCATCGCGCAGGCATAGCGGGCGGTACGCTTCTCGTCGGGCACGTCCTTGAGCTCCTCGAGCAGCTTGTCGTTATTGGCCTCGTCGTCGCCGTGCACGCCCGAATAGCGCGCCGAATGCACGCCCGGCCTGCCGCCCAGCGCGTCCACCTCGAGGCCTGAGTCGTCCGCAATCGTCGCGCAGCCGGTCAGCTTCATCAGCGCCTCGGCCTTGATCAGCGCGTTTTCCTCAAAGGTATCGCCGTTCTCGTCGATCTCCGGGTCAAGGCCCAGCTCCTTCATCGACACCACGTCGAATTTGTCGTCCAGCAGGATGCGCATCTCCTTCAGCTTGCCGAAGTTGCCGCTCGCCACGACCAGCCGCGGCTTTTTGCCGATCACCTGCGCGCGCTCGTCCAGCGCGTCGGTCTGCGCCTGCATCAGCTCAAGGACGCCCTTTTCGCCCAGCTCCAGCAGCGTGAAGAACTCCTCGCGGCGGATGGTGCGCCCCTCGCCGGTCATCTGTACCTCGACGAACTCCGTTTTGCCGGTCGCGTCGCGGGTCATGACCAGGTTGCAGTCGGCCTGCGCGATGTGATCCTCGGCGTACTCCAAATCGAGCATCGCGTCGTCCTCCACCACGCCGCAGCTCACCGCCGCCAGCTGCTTCGTAACCGGCGAGTCGGTCAGCGCGCCCTGCTTCATCAGCCTGTCCACCGCCAGGCACAGCGCCACGAACGCGCCGGTGATCGACGCGGTGCGCGTGCCGCCGTCGGCCTGAATCACGTCGCAGTCGATGTACACTGTGCGCTCGCCCAGCCTGGACAGATCGCAGCAGGCGCGCAGCGACCGCCCGATCAGGCGCTGAATCTCCACGCTCCGGCCGTCGCGCTTCAAAAACTCGCGGCTCTTGCGGCGGTCGGTCGAGCCGGGCAGCATCGAATACTCGGCCGTCAGCCAGCCCTGCCCCTTGCCCTTGAGGAAGGGCGGCACGCCCTCCTCCACCGACGCGGTGCAGATGACCTTCGTCCTGCCGCACTCGATGAGCGCCGAGCCGGCGGCCATTTCGGTATAGTCGGGCGTGATGAAGACCGGCCGAAGCTGGTCGAGCGCCCGCTGATTGGATCGAATCATGTCTGTTTCCTCCTTTGTTTATCGCAGCGCGTCCGCAATGCGCGAGCAGTTGTCCCGCATGATGCGTTCGTAGGCCTCCAGATCGCCGTCCGCCGCGTGCGCCGACAGAATATCGATCAGCGCCACCCGGTAGCCCGCCGCCTGCAAATCCTCGACCAGGTGCATCGGCGCCTGACTCTCCAGGAGGACTACCTCGGCCTGCGCTTCCTTCAGCTGGGAAAGCACGCTGTCCAGGTCGTTGTCCTCAACCGCCACGCCCGGTTCGTGATCGATCTGCACCGCGACGTTCAGCGCCAGCTGGTCGGCCAGGTAACTAAGCCCCTCGTTCATCAGCGCCACCCGCCTGGAAGGCGCCGCGGCCATCGTCTCGGCCATCTCCGCCGCCAGCGCGTCCAGCCGGGACAGGTATTCCGTCAGGTTCGCGCGATAGGTTTCCGCGTAGTCCGGGTCGATCTCGATCAGCGAATACGCCAGCGTCGAGGCAATCGACATCGCGCCGCCTACCGACAGAAACAGGAACGGGTTCTCGCCGGTCAAATGGCTTTCCTCGTCCTGCGCCTCGCCATTGTTTTTGAGCGTCTGTCCCTGCAGGCAGGTGATGACGATCGGGCCGTCCTGCATCGCGGACAGCGCGCCTGAAAAGCTCTCAAGGCCCCGCCCGCCGCAGATCACCGCGTCCTGACTGGCCAGGATCAGATAGTCCCACTCGCTCAGCGAATACGACCTCAGGCACCCATCCTGCGGCTGAATCAGGCAGGAAAGCGACAGGTCGGGCACATCCTTGACCAGGTTCAGCGCAATCGCGTACAGCGGGTAAAAGGTGGCCGCGATCGACTTGCGCCCCTCCTCCTGCTGCTGCACAGGCTCCTGCTTCTTCGCGCAGCCGCACAGCAGCACCGCCGCGCACAGACACAGGCACAGGATTTTTCTCAGTCCGCGTTTCGTCGCCGCCGCCCCCTTCCGATGTTTCGATTATTATATCACGCCGCCCGGCCGCAATGCAAGCCTTCGCCCGCTCCTTCCCCACAGACTCAACATTTCGGCCAACTTTTTCCGCAAGGGATGGTCAAACCGCGCGGCGTATGCTATAATAAAGGAAACGCCGCCGGGCAGTGCCCGGTTCCACTTGCTACCGCGTATTCTGGCGACGAATTCGGGAAGCATAAATTGGACTTCCCGAATTCTGCGGATTTCCAGAAACCTTCTGGAAATCACAGGTCGGCATTGCCGGTCGGCAGGGCCGACTGCCACTTGCTGCCGCCGGGTCTGGCGACGACCATTGGCCGCCATAAATTAGAGCGGCCAAGGTCTGCGAATCCACGAAATTCTTCGTGGATTAACGGTCGGCATTGCCGACTCGGGCAGGGCTAATACACAGCGTAGGCACAGGGCGATGGCGTCATGGCATCGCACACAAAACGCAGCGGAGGTGATTCTCGTGAGGAAGCGCAGGCTTCGCGCGCTTTCCGGCGAGGAGAAGCGCCTGATTCAGGAGGACGCGCGCCGGCACATCCCGCTTTGCGACCTGACCGAAGCATACGGCGTGACGAGCCGCACCATACTCGCCGTGCTCGCCGAGGCGCTGCCGCCCATCGAGTTTCCACCCGAGCGGCCGCTGACCGCGCCTGAAAAAAGCCATACCGGGGCTCGCCACGCCCGGCGCAGAAGGCCGCTTCCCCGCCCCGAGGACGAGCTCGACTTCGACGATCCTGACGCGCGCGCCCTGAGCCACTGTACGCCGGACTGCCTTCGCGCCTGCCGCATCCGGCTGGATGTGGCCGCTTTCGCCCGGCGCGGTCTGCCGCCGACTGACGCGTCCCCCTGGAGCGCGTCGCACAGCGAGTTGCTCATCAAGCGCTTTGCGGCGGGCGAGCCGCTCAACAAACTGTCGGAGCGCTTAGGACGCAATGAACAGGCTCTGCTTTCGCAGCTGAACAAACTGCTTCAAAAAAGAGGATTGGAGGAAAACACATGAAGCTGGGACTGAGTTCCTATTCCCTGGACAGGGAGATCGAATCGGGGCGCATGACGCTCTTCGAGGTCATCGACTGGGCCGCCGCGCAGGGCGCGCAGTGCCTGGAGCTGGTGCCCTTCGCCTTCCGTTTTGACGACCCAACGACCGGCGCCATTGATCGCGGCCTGATCGCGCAGGTACGCCGCCGCGCGCAGGACGCGGGCATCGAGCTGATCAACTACTCGGTGCTGGCCGACTTCTGCAGGACGGGCGAGGATTTTGAGCGCGAGGTGGCCCGCGTGCGCCACGAGGTGGACATCGCCGCCGAGCTGGGCGTGCCGCAGATGCGCCACGACGTGTGCTCCTTCCGCCGCCCGCACGCCGAGAACACCCTGCGCGACTTCGAGCGCTGGCTGCCGGTCATGGCCGAGGGCGCGCGGCGGGTCACGGAGCATGCGGCCGGGCTGGGCGTGCGCACGATGATCGAGAACCACGGCTTTTTCGCCAACGGCTGCGACCGGGTGGAGCGCATACTGGACGCGGTCGATCACCCCAACTACGGGTTGCTGCTGGACACCGGCAACATCGTCTGCGTGGACGAGGATGCGACTGTCGCCGCCCAGACGCTGGCGCACCGCGCGCAGATGGTGCACCTCAAGGACTTCTACGTCCGCACCCGCGACCCGGGCGACGCGCACCAGTTCGACTGCGCCGGCACCTGGTTCCGCTCCCGCGGGGGCAAGTACCTGCGCGGCGCGATCCTCGCCCAGGGCGACCTGGACATGCAGGCCATCCTGACCACCCTGCGCGAGAGCGGCTACTCGGGCGGCGTCGCCATCGAGTTTGAGGGCCTCGAGGACGCGCGCTACTCCAGCGCCGTCGGCCTGGCCAACGCGCGCAGGCTGTGGGGAAACGAATAGGCAGATCTGCCTGACAGACGAAACGCTTTTCCCTCTGGGGCAACGCCGCACAAATGAGGCAGTCGCCCGACGCGCCGCTGGATTGTGCGGTGGCGCCCTTGAAAATGGAATTCACAAAAAGCGTTCCGTGTCCGTACTCTGTATTTGCACTGCTCGAGTCGGCAACGCCGACGGGTAATCCGCAAGAAGCCTTGCGGATTCGAAGAAACCAGCCGCTTCATTCTATGGCGGCTGGTTTCGTGTTCTATCCGGCGGTAGCAAGTGAGTGCAGGCTCAGCCTGCCGGCAGCAAGTGGCTGCAGGCACTGCCTGCCCGACGAGGGCAAGCAAACTTCGGTGGGGGTCTGGGGGAGCGCGAAGCGAAGCGGAGCCTCCCCCAGTGAGGCGGGCGCTGACGGTCGGCAGCGCCGACAGGAGTTTTCCAGGGAATCCCGGAAAACCGAAGAATTCGGGAAGTCCAATTTATGCTTCCCGAATTCGTGTTCTATCCGGCGGCAGCAAGTGGAACCGGGCACTGCCCGGTGGGGGTCTGGGGGAGCGCGAAGCGAAGCGGAGCCTCCCCCAGCCGAGCGGGCAGCGCCCGCCCGTCAATCCGCAAGGAATCTTGCGGATTCGCAGACCTTGGCCGCTCCAATTAATGGCGGCCAACGGTCGTCGCCAGACCCGGCGGCAGCAACCGGGTGCAGGCTCAGCCTGCCGGCAGCAAGTGGCTGCAGGCACTGCCTGCCCATCCGCATGGGAAGGCCGGGAGCGTGCTTTTTGTTTCGATCAGCCGACCTGCATGATTCGATACTCGAGCGCGAAGTCGGAGAAGAGGAAGGTCTGGAACTCGACCGTCGCCACGCCGTCCGCGTCGTCGCCGATCAGGCCCATGGTCTGCTGCAGGTTGATCACCGCGCTGCGGGTGCCTTCGCCGAACTCGCCGTCGCGGTTGGCGTCCGCGTCGCGCAGGTAGCCCAGCTCGATCAGGCGTTCCTGAAGCGCCAGCACCTGGTCGCCGGTCATACCGACGGTGAGCTCCTGATACTCGACATACTTGGGCGCGTCGGCCGCAAAGAGCCGCTCCTGCAGCTCGATCGTCGCGATACCCGACTGCTCCATGCCGAAGCGATACTGAAGCGCCGTCACCGCGTTGAGGGTATTCTGGCCGAATTCGCCGTCCGCGCCGCCGGAGAGCCAGCCCAGCTCGATCAGGCGCTTTTGCAGGCGCTTGACGCGGCTGTTCTGCTCGCCGTAGGTCAGCGTGGTATAGCTGCCGTCGTCCTCGCCCGGGTTGTCTCCGGGGTCGTTCGAGGCCGAGGGCGCGTTGCTGGAGAACAGGTATTCCTGCAGCTCGGGGGTGGCGACGCCGTCGGGCGTCCATCCGGCGGCCTGCTGGAAGGCGACGACGGCCGCCTGGGTCAGATCCTTGTAGTTGCCGGCGACATTGCCCGTGAAATAGCCCAGCTCCTTCAGCCGGCGCTGCAGGTTCTTGACGGCCTCGCCGCTCACGCCGTAGCTGAGGGTCTGATAGCCGCTCTGCGCGGGCGCCTGAGTCGGCTGCGCGGGCTGTGCGGTCGGCGCGTCCGAGGCGTACAGGAGCTCCTGGGTGTACTCGTCGGCCACGCCGGTGGGCGTCAGGCCGCGCGTCGCCTGGAACGCCGCCAGGGCGGTCTGGGTCTTCGCGCCGAAGTCGCCGTCGGCCTTGCCGGTCAGGTAGCCCAGCTCGATCAGCCGCTTCTGCAGCTTCTTGACTGCCGCGCCGTTGTCGCCCTTTTCGAGGGTGCCGTAGCCCATCGACTCCGTGTAGGCCGGGGCCTGCGCGGAGAACAGGTACTGCTGCAGCACCACGGTGGCCACGCCGTCGTCATTCCAGCCGATGGCGTTCTCGAACAGCTTCACGGCCGCCTCGGTCTTGTCGAGGTAGTTGCCGCCGATCTCGCCGTTAAAGTAGCCCAGCTCCTTCAGGCGCTTCTGCAGGCGCTTGACCGCGTCGCCGGTGTCGCCGTGGCGAAGCTCGGTGTACTCGGTCTGCGCGGGCGCCTGCGTCGGCTGCGCGGGCGCGTTGGTCGCGGTGGCCTCGGGGGCGGTGTAGGTGGGCGCGTAGGGCGAGAACAGGTATTCCTGAACCGCCTCGGTCGCGGTGCCGTTTTCGTTATAGCCGATGCTCTTCTGGAAGAGCTTGATCGCGTTTTCAGTCGCCTTGCCGAAATCGCCGTCGGCCTTGCCGGTCAGGTAGCCCAGCGCGATGAGCCGCTTCTGCAGCGCGCGCACCTCCTCGCCGGTCGAGCCGCGCGTGAGGGTGGTGTACTTGCCGCCGGTCGAGGGGGCCTGCGTCGCGGAGGGCGCGGCGGTTTCCTGCGCCATCGGGGCGTTGGCGGCGAACAGCTTGGTCTGCAGCGAGGCGGTGGCCACGCCGGTCTGCGTCATGCCCAGCGCCGCCTGGAAGCGCTTGACGGCCGCTTCGGTTTCGCTGTAGTACTTGCCGGTGGCGGTGTGGTCGAAGTAGCCCAGCGCCTTGAGCCGCTGCTGGAGCCGCTTGACCGCGTCGCTCTTATCGCCGTACTCAAGATCCACATAGCCCGAGGCGGTCGCGCCGCCGGTCGAGGGCGCCTGGGTGGGGTTCGGCGCCGGAGCCTGGGTGATTTTGGGGGCGGCGGTCGCGACGGCGATGGGCGCGTTGGCGGAGAACAGGGACTGCTGCAGCGACGCGGAGGCCACGCCGTTCTGGGTCAGGCCCAGCGCCGCCTGGAACCGCTTGACGGCGGTTTCAGTCTTGGTGCCGAAGGAGCCGTCGGCCGAGCCGGACAGGTAGCCCAGCGCGATCAGGCGCTGCTGGAGCTTCGTCACGCCGTCGCCCTTGTCGCCGCGGATCAGCGTGCTGTAGCCGTTGTCGCTGATGGTGGCGCTGTTGTTTTTGCCGTTCGAGGTATCCAGCGCCGGGGAATAGGTGGGTGCGCTGGACAGGAACAGCTTTTCCTGCAGCGTCACCGTGGCCACGCCGGTCTGGGACAGGCCCAGCGCCGCCTGGAACCGCTTGACGGCGGTTTTGGTGTTGGAGCCGAAGTTGCCGTCGGCCGTGCCGGAGAGGTATCCCAGCGCGATCAGGCGCTCCTGCAGCTGCACGACGCCGTCGCCGGTAGAGCCCAGCTCCAGGCGCGCAAACGGAACGCGCTGCGCCGTCTGCTGCGGCGGATTGGTCGCGGCGGGCGCATTCTGGCCGACGTTGTTGTCATTCTGCCAGTTCTGGCCGACCGGACTGACGGTGGGCGTGGCGGTAGGCTGCGGAACGGGCGTATCGGTCGCGGCAATCTGATTTGTATCAAAGGGCAGGAGCGAATCGACGGTATAGTCGGACAGCGGATCATTTTTGTTGTCCACCGACGGGGCGCAGCCGGAGAGCAGGCACACGCCCACGACCAGAACCAGCGCCGCTGCTTTTTGATATGCGTCGTGCTTTTTCATTGGATGCGAACTCCTTTCGCCATGAGTGGTTACGTCTTTATGACGCAAAAGGCGGCCTGGAAGTTGCACCTTCCGGCCGTCTTTTGGAAAAACTCTACTTTGCTGTTACAGTTTGCTAAGAATGCGCACAACGGTCTTGAGCGCGTCCTGCAGCTCGGCAAATTCCTCGTCATCCATGCCCTTCTTCCACTTGAGCACGCGCTCGCGCATCGCCTCGAGCGACTTTTCGACCTTCTCGCGTCCCTCGGGAAGGATGGAGACGTTCACAACGCGGCGGTCGCGGTTGTTTTTCGTGCGCTCCACCCAGCCGGCGTCGGTCAGATGATCGATCAGCGGGGTGATATTGGGCTTCGCGATGCCGAATCGCCTGGAGATCTCGGTCACGGACATATCGCCCTGCGTCGACAGGGCGGAAAGCACCTGCATGTGAGACAGGGGCATATCCAGGCACTCCCGAAGCTCCGCCATACGGATCAGTCGTTTGTTGAGCAGCGGCACGACCTCAAGCAGGTCCATTTCGATTCCATTCAACTGCATCGTTTCGGTCGAAGACATACGACAATTCCTCCACTAAAGTCCGTCATAAGCATACACGGTTGCTTAAGCATCTATATCATAGCGAAGACTGCTTATCTTCGCAAGTACTTCTGCCGAAAAATAACACAAATTCGCGCTATTTGTCGTTTCCTGTAACCAGTCTGTGTATTATCTGTGGTTTTTCAAAAGGTACACAGCCTATTGTGTACACCTTTTTCAGACGTTCGCAGGCCGCCTCGCCGGAATCGTTCATCCCGAGGTGTACACGCATCAGGCATTCTCCGCGCCGCACGAAATCGCCCAGGCGCTTTTCGATCACCACGCCGGCCGCCGGGTCGATGGCGTCGGTCTTTTTCAGGCGGCCCGCCCCCAGCATCTGCGCCGCGTAGCCGATCTCGCGGGTGGCGACGGCCTGGACGTAGCCCTCCTGCTGCGCGCAGATCTCGACCACGCGCTTTGCGTGCGGCAGGAGCGAGGTATCCTGCGTGACGCGGCGGTCGCCTCCCTGCGCCTCGATCAGATCGCCCAGCCTGCGCAGGCCCTCGCCGCCCTCCAGCGCGCGCCGCAGCCGGGAAATGGCCTCGTCGTGGGTCTTCGCCAGGCCGGCCGAGCACAGCATCTGCGCGCCCAGCGCCAGCGACACGTCGAGCAGATCGCCCTCCGCGCGGCCGGAGAGCGCCCACACGGCCTCCTCCACCTCCAGCGCGTTGCCCACCTGATTGCCCAGCGGCTGCTCCATGCCGGTGACCAGCGCGCTGAACCTGCGGCCGGTCATCGAGCCGATTTTGACCATTTCCTCGGCCAGGCGGACGGACGCCTCCTCGGTCTGCATCAGCGCGCCCTCGCCGGTCTTCACGTCCAGCACCACCGCGTCGCAGCCGGCGGCGATCTTCTTGGACAGGATCGAGGACACGATCAGCGGCATGCAGTCCACCGTCGCGGTCACGTCGCGCAGGGCGTAGAGCGTCTTGTCGGCGGGGGCCAGGTCGGCCGTCTGCCCGATGACCGCCAGGCCGATCTCCGTCACCTGGCGGATGAACTGTTCCTCGGTCAAATCGACCCGCATGCCCGGAATGCTCTCCAGCTTATCCAGCGTGCCGCCGGTGTAGCCCAGGCCGCGCCCGCTCATCTTGGCCACCTTCAGCCCGCACGCCGCGGTCAGCGGGGCCACGATCAGCGTGGTGGTGTCGCCCACGCCGCCGGTGGAATGCTTGTCGGCCTTGACGCCCGGAATCGCGGACAGATCCAGCATGTCGCCCGAGCGCGCCATCTCCATGGTCAGATCGACCGTCTCCCGGTCGGTCATCCCCCGAAGGCAGATCGCCATGAGCAGTGCGCTGAGCTGATAGTCGGCAAAGGAGCCGTCGGTCGCGCCCTTCACGAAGCAGGCGATTTCCTCGCGCGTCAGCTCCTGCCCCAGGCGCTTTTTCATGATAATTTCGGTCGGTCTCATGTCTGTTCTCCCTTCAGCGCCGCCTTCCAGCGGGCCAGTTTTTGTTCATAGGGCAAGGTATACGCCGGGCTGGTCGAGGGCAGAATCAGCGCGCAGGCCGTCTCTCCCCCGCCCCGCCGGTACAGCCGGGCGGCCTCCTGCCCGTTGAGCAGCACGCGCGTCACGCGCGGGTATGCCTGAAGCAGGCTTCTGACGTCGTTGAGCTGCACCTCGCGCATGTCCGCGTCCAGCGAGCCCCGGCGAATGCAGGAGTGCGCGGTATCCCACAGCGCCACATCGTGCCGGAGCAGCAGCGCCTTCTTTTCCTCGACCGTGCGCGGCGGCGCCTCCTCGAAGGTTTCGGCAAGTATGCGCCAGAAGGCGTTGCGCGGGTGCGCGTAATAAAACCCGTCCCGCAGCGACTGCACGCTGGGCATCGTGCCCAGGATCAGGCGCGTGCAGTGCGCCTCGATCACCGGCGCGTAGGAATAAATCCGTTCCAAGTCCCTCGCCTCCGTTCTGTATTTATTGTAACACATTTTTCTGTGTTTGGGAAGTCCAATTCAACACTTCACAAAATCGTGCGAATGCGGTATAATCAGGTTGATCAAACACACAGAAGGAGTCGTTCATGGAATACATCCCCTACATCGCCGCGTCGGCCGTATGCGCGCTGCTGGCGCTGATCGTACTGCTCGTGCGCATGGACAGGCTGCAGCGCTCGCTGCGCGGCCGCCTGCTCGAATCCGAGAAGCGCGCCCGCGAGGCGCAGTCTCAGCTGGCGCAGTCGGTACACGCCGTCACGCAGCTGACCGCCGCCACCACCGACGCGGCCGAGCGCCGCATAGGCGAGCTGAGCGACCGGCTGGACGCGCGCCTGATCCGCCTTGAAAAGACCAGCGAGGCGCGGCTCAATTCAATCGAGCTTATGGTGAGCGAGCGGCTGGACAGGCAGCTGGAAAAGCGGCTGAACAGCTCCTTTGGCCAGGTCAGCGCGCAGCTGGAGAAGGTCTATCGCGGCCTGGGCGAGATGCAGTCGCTGGCCAGCGGGGTGGGCGACCTGAAGAAGGTGCTCTCGGGCGTGAAGACGCGCGGCATCTGGGGCGAGGTGCAGCTGGGCGCGCTGCTTTCCGAAATGCTCGCCCCCGGCCAGTATCGCGTGAACACGCCGGTCGTGCCGGGCAGCGCCGAGCGGGTGGAGTTCGCCGTGTGCCTGCCCGGGCGCGAGGGCGAGGGACTGCTGCTGCCCATCGACAGCAAGTTCCCCCTCGACCCCTTCGAGCGGCTGGTCGCCGCCGGCGAGTCGGGCGATAAGGATCAGGTGGAGCAGGCCGGCCAGCAGCTCGCCCGCGCCATCCTCGAGCAGGGCAAAAAGATCAGCGAAAAGTACGTCAGGCCGCCGCACACCACCGACTTCGCGCTGATGTTCCTGCCGGTCGAGAGCCTGTACGCCGAGGCGCTGCGCCGCGTGGGGCTGGCGCAGGAGCTGCAGGACAAATACCACGTCGTGGTCTGCGGCCCCTCGACGCTGTGCGCGCTGCTGAGCAGCCTGCAGATGGGCTTTCGCACCGTCTCCATCGAGCGGCGCACCGGCGAGGTCTGGCAGACGCTCGGCCAGCTGCGCGCCGAGTTCTCCCGCTTCGGCGATTCGCTCGACCGCATGCGCCAGCGCCTTGATCAGGCCAGCGGCGAGCTCGACGGAGCCACCGCCCGCAGCCGCGCCATCTCCCGCCGCCTCGACGCGCTGGAGCGAACGGAGGAGGAACGGTAGGGGGAACGTTCGAGAGGCGGCCTTTCTGAGAAAGGCCCCTCTCGAGCTCTCCCGGAAAGCACTTGCAAGAAAAACTTTCAGCCATCAGCGAAGGGCGGTTCTTGCGCGGAGTGTGGAAAAGAGCTTTTATACCAGAACATCGCGCTCGTCACGCGGCAGCAAGCGGAAGTCGGCAGCGCCGACATGAGTTTTCCGGAAAACTTCGGAAAACCGCAGACTTCGGCCGCTTCAATCTATGGCGGCCGACAGTCGCCGCCAGAATCGGCGGCAGCAAGTAGGTGCAGGCTCAGCCTGCCGGCCTCTCGAACGGAACCCGAACGTAGTCCAAAGAAAGGAAGTCATGCCAATGTACCGAATTGCCGATGCGCACTGCGACACCCTGTCCGCCCGGGCGCTTTCCCTGCTGCCCGAAAAGCAGTGTATGGTCACGGCGGAAAAACTGGAGAAGGGCGGCGTGGGCCTGCAGACCTACGCGCTGTTTGCCGGCGGGAAGGGAATCTGCGGCGCGCCGTATGTGCGCGGGCGGATCATGCTCAGCGCGCTTGATCAGGCGGGCGTGCCCTTTTACCTGAGCGACCTGCCTGAGGAATTCCCGGACGCGCCGCACGGAATCATTTCGATCGAGGGCGGCGAGATGCTCGAGGGAAGCCTGGAGCGGTACGACGAATTCGACCGTCTGGCGCGGCCGAGGATGATCGCGCTGACCTGGAACCACGAAAACGAGATCGGCTCGCCGGCGGCGGGCGGCTCGAAGGCGGGCCTGAAGCCCTTCGGGCGGGCGCTCGTGCGGGAGATGGCGCGCCGGGGCTGCCTTGCGGACGTGTCGCACCTGAACGAGGGCGGCTTCTGGGAGCTGATCGAGCGCTCCGAGCTGCCGCCCATCGCCTCGCACTCCAACTGCCGCGCGCTGTGCGATCACCCGCGCAACCTGACCGACGGGCAGATTCGCGCGCTGATCGACCGGGGCGGCTTCATCGGGATCAACTTCTACGCGCGCTTCGTCCGCGAGGAAGGGCCGGTCACGACCGAAGATCTGTTCAGGCATATCGACCATATCGCGCAGATGGGCGGTATCCATGTGCTGGGCTTCGGGTCGGACTTCGACGGCATCGACGAGTGGCCGGAGGATCTGGCCTCGCCGCTCGATTTCCCACGCCTGATGGAGCTGCTCGCCCGCCGCGGCTACCGCGAAGCCGACCTTCAGGCCATCGCGCACGGCAACCTGTACCGCCTGCTCCTTGCGGCGCAGTCGCGTCGAACTTGTTAACAAAATATAACCCTCTTCTACGTTGAACTCGCCATCCAACCGTCCTATAATGTGTGCCGTTGATTTGAAAAGGAGGCTTTTTCATGCTGCTTCAGGTATTCATACTCAATCAGGTGGATCGGCTGCCCCGGCTGCTCTCCGGCTTCATGGCCGCGGGCGTGACCGGCACGACCGTTCTGGACTGCAAGGGCGGCCTGCAGGTCATGGGCCAGTCCGGCGATCTGGACGACGCGCCGCCCATCTTCGGCTCGCTGCGCCAGTTTTTGAACCCCGGCCCGGCGGAAGGCAGGCTGCTGCTGACCGTGCTCGACGAGAGCCGGCTGACCGCGTACCGCAGGGTCATCTCCGAGGTAGTGGGCGACATCAGCAAGCCCGGCACCGGTATCTGCTTCAGCGTTCCGATTACCAATGTAGAAGGGTTAGTGAAATAAGTTCCATGAATACGCTGCTTGGAGTCGGCATCTGCATGGCTGCCGGCCTATTGTTCAACCGAATCGTCAAGAAAATCGGCCTGCCGAACGTCACCGGCTATCTGGTGGCAGGCCTGCTGATCGGCCCGTGCTGCCTGCGCATCCTGGACAAGGAGTGCGTCGAGAGCATGAGCGTCCTCTCGACCGTGGCGCTCGGCTTCATCGCCTTCTCAATCGGCGGCGAGTTCAAGCTCAGCCACATTCGCCAGATCGGCAAATCGGTTATCACGATTACCTTCCTGCAGGCGCTCATGGCCACGCTGCTCGTCGACGTTGTGCTGATTATCGCCGGCTTCCCCCTGCCGGTCTGCCTGACGCTGGGCGCCGTCGCCACCGCGACCGCACCCGCCGCCACACTGATGGTCGTGCGTCAGTACAAGGCCAGGGGGCCTGTGACCAGCATCCTGCTGCCGGTCGTGGCGCTGGATGACGCGATCGGACTGATGGTGTTCTCGATTTCGCTGGCCGTGGCCAAGGTGTTGGTGGCCGGCACGGCGCTGTCCGTACAGAGCATGCTGGTCGAGCCGCTGATCGAGATCGTGGGCTCACTGGCCGTGGGCGGCGCGCTGGGTCTGATCCTGACCTTCTGCATGCGCTTCTTCCACTCCAAGGCCAACCGGCTGATGGTCGCCCTGGCGAGCGTGCTGCTGGGCGCGGCGCTGGCTGACCTGCTGGGGCTGTCCTCGCTGCTGCTGTGCATGTCCATCGGCGCAATCATGGCGAATTTCTACAACGACTGTGACGGCCTGCTCGCCTCCACCGACGAGTGGACGCCCGCGCTGTTCATGCTGTTCTTCGTGCTCTCCGGCGCGGAGCTGGACCTGACCATCGTGCCGACGGTCGGCCTGATGGGCGTGCTGTACATCGTGGTGCGCGCCGCCGGTAAGTACTTTGGCGCCTGGCTGGGCTCTACGCTCGAGCACCGCGACACGAACATCCGCAAGTACCTGGGTCTGACGCTGCTGCCTCAGGCGGGCGTGGCCATCGGTATGGCGCAGATCGTCATCCGCGCGCTGCCCGAGTACGGCACGCACATTCAGGCCGTTGTGCTCTGCGCCACGCTGGTGTATGAGCTGGTCGGTCCGCTGATCACCAAGGCCGCGCTGACCAAGGCCGGCGAGATCACCAGGGGCTGACGCGTGCTCCGTCTCTTTGCCCTCTTCAGTAAGACGCTGGAGAGGGTGTTTTCATATCGCGCAGGCGGGGGTACGCCGAGCCGCAAGGAAGCGATTCCCTGAAGGGAATCGCTCATGAACGGGCGGCAACGCCGCCCGCGGGGGCCGCGCCGCTGCGCGGCGCGGAATAGCCCGGCGCGCAC